>JBAQMN010000211.1:0-5782 GCA_049302895.1 Actinomycetota bacterium
TCCTTCTCTTCATCAGGCCACTCTCTTATTTCTACCTCTTCAACCGCTCGCTCAACATCCTCGTAATCCTGACGAGATTTTATACCCTGATAATTTCCGGATCCCATCGAGAAACCGTCGGCAAAGAGATTGGCGAGACCCAAAACAACAACCACGATTGACGCCAGAGAAGCGCCTGCCACGCCAGCGACCACAGCAAAAGTGGTAATGATTCCGTCATTTGCCCCGAGCACCATATCCCCGATGTAGCCTCCCGCCACTTTCTTGTGACGAGCTCGCCTCTTTCTCACCGCTTCGTGTTCTATTAACTCTTTTTCCATTTCAACCCCCTCGCTATGGATTCGTCAGTAATCAAACATCCCAATGTTTATAAGGATAAATCTTTACATAGGACTTGACAATTCAAATTATATAGGACTAAAATTGTCCTATATACTATATAATTTGTTCAGGTAGAGGTGACACGTTGGAATTTATACGTCGCAATACTGATTATGCTTTAAGAGCCCTGGTGCAAATGGGAAAAAGGCCTCTGGGTGAGATCCATCTTGTAAGTACGGTAGCCAGGGAAACAGATGTCCCGGAGGACTTCCTACGTAAGATTTTTCAGAAACTGTACCGGGCGGGAATACTAAATTCTCACCGTGGCCCCAAAGGCGGGTTCTCCCTGGCTAAAGAGCCAGAAAGCGTGACGGTTCTTGAAGTGATGGAAGCCCTGCAGGGTCCGGTTGTAGTCAACCGTTGTTTTCTGGGTAGAAAGGCCTGTCCGAAGTTTACCCAATGCGATCTCAGAGGAAATCTGATGGGAGTCCAGCAAAACATGCTGGAGCTTTTCAACGGAGTAACGGTAGCCAGGTTGGCAACGGAAATTTCGAGGGGGAGGTAACATTGATAAAAAGAAAAATAGTGAGAATTGATGAGGAGAAGTGCGATGGATGCGGGCTGTGTGTGCCGGCCTGTCCCGAGGGAGCTATTCAGATCATCGACGGAAAAGCACGTCTCGTAAGCGAAACATATTGCGACGGTCTCGGCGCCTGTCTCGGGGATTGTCCGAAAGGTGCCATCACCATCGAAGAGCGAGAGGCGGAGCCCTTTGATGAGGAAGCTGTCAAGGCTCGGCTTCAAAATCATCATCATGTGGCAGCCCCGTGCCCATCTGCGCAAGTCCTTCAATTTGAGAAATCAGGTACCGAAGACAGTGATGCCATGGATGCAGTTCCCGTTCAGTCCCAGCTTTCTCAGTGGCCGATTCAGCTCACCCTGGTTCCACCTCAAGCGCCTTACCTTAACAATGCTGATCTACTCATTGCCGCCGACTGCACTCCCTTCGCTTATCCCCTCTTCCACCAAGACCTTCTCAAAGGCAAGACCATACTCATCGGCTGCCCCAAACTTGACGACCCTCAATTCTATATCGAGAAGCTCACCCAGATCTTCAAGCTGAACAACATCACCAGCGTTACCGTCGCCCACATGGAAGTTCCCTGCTGCTTTGGCCTGAGCTACATCGTCAAAGAAGCACTCAGCAGCGCAGGTCGCGATATTCCTATCGAGGACATCACCATCAGCATAAAGGGCGAAAAACAGACACTGGGCGGAAAGGTTTGAGATGGTATTTGTGTCGAATAAGGCACTTTTGGATGAAACGTAAATGGCTTAGAGGAATAATCGTCGGTATCTCCCTACTCTTTCTAGCTCTCATAGCAGCCTTTGCCTGGCTTTACTATCCCGCTCTAAAGCCCATCAAACCCGGTACTGAGATGTCAATTAAGGGTGGTGGGCTTCCTCCCGGATGTTCCTGCCACAGCAAGAATCCACGCTTCGTCTCCATGCATCAGCTCTTTTCCGTCGAGGATTGTAAGAAATGTCATCGGCAGGGAGAACGCTTGATGGGAAAGAAGAGCAGCCAGATGACACCTGAGAGAAAAGCCACGCTGGAGAAACGGGTTCGGGAGGAACCCATCTGCCAGCAGTGTCATCGCGGAGGAAAGATCATTGTCAGCAAGAAGAGTGAGATAAGTGGCCGGCTTTTCTGTCCCGAAGAACAGAAGATCTATAAGAAGGCTGAAGCAATAAAAAAGGGTGGGAAATATTACTGCCCGAAACACAGAATCGAACTAATCGATATAGACGAGATTGCAGTTAAATCAGCCAAAGAGCCCAGGAACGAGTATTGTGCCGCCTGTCACCTCGTCAACAAAGGTCTTCAAAGAAAACACGAGAAGATAATTGCCGCCTCTCAAGTTGGTTCCATTAGAGATTGCCTGAAGTGTCACACTTCTCACTCCAAGTGTGGCGGCTGCCACTTTTGAAACCCAAAATTACATCTTTCTGGAAAATATGGGGGTTGTCCCTAAGTAAGCATTGTTCAAGGCACCGCCTGATAGGGTACAACAGGATATTCTTTGCGGAGCGGTCGTGTCGCAATGAGTAGAGTATAACGACGAAAAAGGTGTAATTCAAGAAACAGTCACAACTACGTGGAATCTATCTATAGACATCTCTGCGGTGACCGATACGAAGGACGAGGACACCTTCCCTGGTCTTAGTGTATATAACCCGGTAGTCACCTACTCTGTAACGAAAAAGGCCCTGGAACGGGCCCTTAAGCGGTTGCCCTATGTTTGGATCTTTGCCCAGATCCTTCTCGAGTTTGTTGAGTATCCGGCTTGCCTCGCCCTTGTCGAGCTTCCTGAGGTCTTGCTGCACAGAAGCCTTGTAGGCGATCTTATAAGCCAAGCCTTCTCCTCAGCTCTGAACCCTCGATGATCTCATCATCCTTGTCCAGAAGCCGATCAAGTGCCAAGCGGTACTCTCCGTACTCGGCCAGATAAGATTCAATAGCCTCGCGAACAAGAAAGGTCTTCGGACGTTCTGTCGCGGCAGCCAGCTCTTCGAGCCTCTCCGTCAAATCCTTCGGCAATCTCACTGAAATCGCATTAGCCATTTAGGTGCCTCCTTTTTGCAATACAATCGTATCAATGTAATACAAGAAAGTCAATCTTTGTTCGTCTTGTGGTACGTAATGATATGCTCCATCCTTACTTACCCCTGCAATGGCGTAGCCTGCCTCACCCTGGATATGGACGAGGTTGTCTTTCCGTGCAGCGCGTAACCTCTAACATAGTATTCTTCCAGCGAGCCCCAAGCAGGGCGAGCCAAGAGTGGGAAGGCGTGAGCGTAAAGAAGTCCTCAGCCGCAACGTCCACGTCCGCAACATGGAGGTCAACTATCGTGGATTTGATCTGACAGACTTCGGATGCTCGAGCAAAGCGTTGTCGAGAAAGGCCTCCAAGTCATCGTTTGCCGACGCGGCGACATCAGACAAGCCGAGCAGTAGTTGTGTATACCCTGGAAAAACCGAGTCCATCAGGCGGCCCGTCGCCGTCCGTCCTTTGGATCCGTTCGCTCCAGGGATGGCGAAGGCCACGGCGCAATCGAGCAGGCGCGCCACTAGTACCCCAACGGCAGCCATTGGTCCACTGGTTAAGAAGAGAAACACGTCGTGCCTTTTTTGTTCAAAGAAATCAAGCATTTCCATGACGGACGGCACTTTGATTATTGCATCGTTAAGCTGTAGCTCAACCACGGGCTTGAAGCGCCGGACCGGGCAGAGACAGGCGAGTGGTTCGGTTTCTGTCACCAGAAGGATATTCCGAGCGACCGCCGCAGTGCTGCCACAGGTTGCCGCTATCACGCTCTCGATACGCTCGCGATCTACGGAATTGTCTGCAAAGATGGCAACTTTACCTGGTCGGTGCGGCTTCTTGCCGCGTTCAAGATCTTGCTTCGTCTGTAGCGCGAGCATCCTATCGCGATTTTGCAGATAGTAAGCAGTGAAATACGGGATCAGAGCGAGATGCACAGCGGTCAGCTCCGAGAAACGCGTTTCGAGAGAACGGCTTCGAGAAGGCCAGCGGTAACGACATGACGCGTCCCGATGCTTGTCCAAGAATAGCCCGTAGGTGCGCATTAACGCCTGATGATAGTCGGCGCGATCGTCCTTCGATCCTCCATCAGTCTCTATGGCGCCGATGGCCGACGATGTCGCCAGCAAATCGAGCGCTCGTGGGCCGACTTCGGGCAGCGCGCGGTTCCAGACTCTTTTCCAGAATCTCCTGGCAGCGATCGCTCCCCTAAGTTTGGGGCCGAAACGTGGGAAGAGGCGCGTTCCGCCGTTCAGATCGCTCTTTACCACCGAGAATACATTAGCCGAGAAGGCCTTCATGTCGTCGCCTACGGCAATGAAGTTGCCGTGATAGTGCTCTAGGAGATTGTCGTACATGGCGTTGACGAGTTTCTTGGTCGATCCATGCTCACCACCGACCGCGGTGCGCCCTTTCTGAATGTCATTCAGCAGGCGATCAATCGTTCTCGCAGAAGAGCGAGTGAACGTGGAGCCGACGTAGCTGCCGCAATGGTCGTCCGAGCCGGCCACACCGTGTCGTTTACCCGGGACGTAGAACGGTACCTCGTGTCGCTCCTGAAGTTTCATCAAATACGCATCGTCCGCTTGAGTAATAAGACTCTCCGCGAGCGTGTTGCTTTCGTACGAACGGTGACCGTTCCTAACCTCCCATATTCTAAACAGCAGCAGGAGACGTTCAATCTGCCCCGGCTTGAGATCGTGGGGCGAATAGCAAGGATGTGCTAAGAAGTGGACAATGCCCTCGCTTCCAAAGTATTGGATCAGCTCATATACGTTGCTCTTGAGCGCCTGTATCTCCTTGTGTTGTTGTTCATTGATATTGAGAGCAACAACGTGTATCTGCCTGCTGGTTTCGGGCAAGACCGCCGTGACCTCCTCGCTTATGAAGAAGTCATCCAAATGAGCCAGCCGCAAGGCGCCTTCTATGGAGTCGTGGTCCGTGACCGTCACGAACCTCATGCCTCGTCGCTTCGCTCGCTCGTAGACGTCGAACGGACTCGAGTGACATTCACGTCCATGCATGCCCAAGGTGAGCGGCGTTTCAAACCTACCCGAGAAGCGAGTGTGAACGTGCAGGTCGACACGGCTTTCCCTGCTATTCACAAATGCGCCGACTTCAAGAGCATCTTCAGGTTGTCGCGTCATGCGCTATCTCCCCTTTCCGAACGATTGTCTACTTGACACTCGCCACCCTAAATTGGGGTCAGCTTTTTCATAGATAACCCCATAACTTATTTCTTTTTGCCCTTCCTTAGTTGATTGAACTCTTTAACTGTCAGGCCAGCACGACGGATCTGGGCTCTCAGAAGACCAGGGGCGAGCTCTTTATGATCGGGAATAACCAAAATAGGTAACCAGGATTTTTGTTATACAAAATCATATGGCTACCTCTTGATGATCAAGTCGGTAGCCAATCTTCTCGAAAACCTTGACGGCCTCTCTTCCCGAGATATTAGAAAGCACACCCATTAGACCGCCACTTCTACATAACAGGGTTCTTCTACCGGAATTGTCTTCCTGTGCTTGCGTGCCACTTTGAGATAACCCGCAATCGCCTCCTTAATATTATTGATTGCCTCTTCCTTGGTTTTTCCCTGAGACATGCAACCGGGAAGAGTCGGACAATCAGCAATAAAGCCGTCATATTCAAAATCATATTCTAAGTATACTTTAACTTTCACTTGTTGCCTCCTACTACTATTTTGCATAAAAATTATAACACCCACAGTCCGACGTCGCAAAGTTAACTTGCGAAGTAATTCCAATCTTCTCGACCCAACCCTCCCGCGTCATTGCGAGCGAGCCCCTTCGACTGCGCTCAGGGCAAACTCCGGCGAGCGTGGCAATCTCACC
>JBAQMN010000212.1:0-1507 GCA_049302895.1 Actinomycetota bacterium
CTTTTCTGGCCATATTGGTAATGGCTCTTTGTTTGGGTGTGGCTTACCTGGTGGGACGCCTGTCAAACTATGCTCCAAAGACCTTCGGGAGCTTCCTAATCGCTTCGTCCATGGGAAACACCGGCTATCTGGGCTTTCCATTGACGATCGGTCTATTTGGTTACAGTAACCTGGTCAAAGCGGTCGTCTACGACTTCGGGACGGTTGTTTTCATTTTCACCCTGGGGATAGTTATCGCCAGGAAGTTTGGCGAGGCGGGGAAGGAGGGAAGTGTGATCAAGGAATTCCTGATCTTTCCCTCAACTTTGGCTCTCGTTTTGGGTCTTCTCTTGCATCCTGTGCCGCTACCTAAATTCCTGCTTGGATCGATAAATTACCTGGGGCAAGCGACCATCCCCTTAATCATGCTTACTATTGGATTATCCCTGAAAGCAGAGGGAATAGGAAAGTACTGGCTCCCACTGCTCTCTTTAGGAGCCATAAAACTGGTGCTCGCACCCTTTTTTGCCTTTTTTGTCGGCTCCCTCGGTGGCCTTACTTCACAAACTCTGGGTGTTTTCGTTCTGGAGGCCTCTATGCCGGCGGTGATGCTATCGCTGGTCGTGGGCTTGAAATATGGGTTGGATACAAAGTTCCTGCCTGTCGCTATCCTAACGTCCACCCTGGCCAGTCTGATCACCATCCCTCTCGGTCAGGCCATATTGAGACTGGTTGCTTAGTCTACGACCCGTAGGGTCTACGACTCGTAAAGGACAAACAATGCTTAGGGATTTCTTGAATCTAATCTACCCGCCACGCTGTTATGCTTGTCAGAAGCGGTCGGATGAGCCTCTGTGTGCTGCTTGTCTTACTTCCATAGAGTTTATCAAGCCTCCCATTTGTGAAAAGTGTGGGAAACCTGTACTCAGGACGGTGGAGAGATGCCTGGATTGCCGGGGAAGAAGAATCTCTGCCTCAGAGGTGCGCTCGGTAGCCGTTTTTGATGGTGCTCTAAAGGAAGCCATCCACGCCTTAAAATATAGGCACGGAAGAAGACTGGCGCACTTTTTTGCTCAATTTATGGCAGTCTCAGTGGACTCTTCTTTTTCTGATATCGATCTGATTACTTTTGTTCCTATGTCTCGTGGGAAGAAGCGACAGAGGGGATTCAACCAGGCGGAACTCCTGGCAAGAGGGTTAGCGAGGCAAATAGAAAAGCCCGTCAAGCCTTTACTCGTCTGCACCCGCTTTACTCGGGACCAAAGCCGGCTCTCCCCGAAAGAGCGCCGAGCGAACGTCCGCGGCGCATTCGAGCTGCTGCGAAACACTGAATCCGGTCGGAGAGGAATAGCCGGCAGAAAAATTCTGTTAATGGACGATGTGTACACAACGGGCTTCACAGCTAATGAATGTGCCCTCGTCCTGCGCCGCGCCGGCGCCCGCGAAGTCAAAGTTTTAACCCTCGCCCGAACTCTCCACCGTTAGCTAAACTCTCTCTTTAGATTTCAACTGTTCAAAAAGAGAGAGT
>JBAQMN010000213.1:0-2495 GCA_049302895.1 Actinomycetota bacterium
TCTGGGGATTGACTGCCTGGAAAGAACACCACCTGCACTGCGTTAAGAACAAAGCTTTCTGGTAGAGCCCCGAAGCTTTTCCTTCGGTTAAACTCAGGCTGAACCCACAGTGACATTATCTGTTCAAATAGTGTCTTAGAAGCCTCGGGCGGCATCGCGTCACTCATGTAGATCTTCTACAATTCTTTTTTCTTTGTCTGTCAACCCATACAACTCATACACTAGTTGGTCGATTTGCTGGTCGGTGGCATTGATTTGGCGCTGGATGGCAGTTTTGTCGGTGGGCGTTTTTGCTGCGGCGAATTGTTTGTGGAGCGAAAGCATTGCCTCGACAAGGCTCACCATGTGGTCATGCAGAGTCTCTCCAGCGGTTAAGCGTGGGATCGGAACTCGTCTAAGTTCGGCTAGGGTCGTTTGTCGAAAGTCGTCTTTTGTGGCTATTGATGACGTGTTGACGTACAAGTATGAAACCAAGCGGCTATTTAGAACGCCCAAGACGAATAGACTGTTCCACTCCGGATGCGTGATTATGAAAGGATTGATATCCTTCTTAAGCACAAGCTTTCGCTCCGTATAGGTAGCCATGAGTCGATCTCGTCGGTTAACGATCCGTCGGACAAGGAGTTTTGGTTTGTCGTCGTAAAAATGTTTCAGAGAAGGCTTGTCACCAAGATCGACGTAGACAACACGTTCAACCTCAAAGCTATATCTCTGAACTTGGCCTTTATTGAGAAACGGGTACCAATCGTCTCCTGCGGGGCGCTCACTCTGTTTGTACCTATTCTCTGCCAGTCCTTGTGTGGAAATGGTAAAACTTCCCAATGGGGCAAACCGACTGTCTTCGGTGGCGCGAGAGAGAATCGATTGAGACCTAGGCTCGAGTACAACTTTGAAATCTGGTGGTCTTACGAGCTTTACTGGGACCTCGGTGAACACAACGCTCTTTAGATCAACAGCTTTCTGTTTCTTTGGGAATCGGTGGATAAGATAGCTCTCTGTCGGTTTTCGGCTAAGAACGTAAACGCAGGTGTCCACATAGGCATTCTTGAAAACATCAAAAGGCAAATTCACTAAACTCAACACGCCGGCTTTTGTGAACAGGTGCTCACGGAACTTCGCAAAGTTTTCGCCTGTTTGCCACGTGACTGAAGAAATGAATCCAAGCCGTCCCGACGGTTGAAGTTTTTGCAGTAGCGCAAGGATGAAAACAATCGAAGAATCGTATTTTCGCTCAAGTTGAGGATGCTTCTGTTGGAAGTATGCTTTTTGGGTTTCAGACATCATCTCAATCGGGATATAAGGCGGGTTCCCGATTACTACATCAAAGCCGCCTGCTTGCATAATCTCAGAGAATTCTGCGTTCCAGTCGAAGGCGTTGATGCGGTAGCGCTCATCTTCGTCAAGGAGGCTCATTTGTTGCCCCTCGTAGAAGTCGGGGCCGATGAGCGAGTTGCCGCATTTGATGTTGTTGCCCAGGTCAGGCAGGGCGCGCTCGTGGAACAACCGGAGCTGGGAATTGAGAGTCTCTCCTGTTTCGCCTTCCAGGACTTTCAAGAGCAAGGAGAGTTTAGTCACCTCAACAGCTTGAGGATCGATATCCACACCAAAGATGTTGTTGAGCAGAATTCGTTTACGCTCAACTGTGGTCAGGCGCCAATCACCGTCGCTCCCTTGGTATAACGTAGGAGAGCGGCCGGTTGCCCACTTCTTAGGCTCATTCTCCACATACCAGTCGCGATGCCAGTCAAGTAGATACTGGTAGGATCCGATAAGAAACGAACCAGAGCCGCATGCTGGGTCAAGGATCTTCAGTTTGGCGACTTGCTTTGGTTTCTTGCCTTCAAGGAGCTTCCCGACTGTATTCTTGACAATATAGTCAACAATGTAAGTAGGAGTGTAGTAAACCCCGCCTGCCTTTTTGACCTCTGGCTTGTCCTCAACTACTGCATGGTGACCGGGTGTTAGGCGAATCACTTTGCCCAAGAATTGCTCGTAAACCTGGCCGAGAATATCGGCCGGAAGGACAGAGAACTCATAAGGGCTTTCAGGGTAGTAGAGCCGCCTGATAATGTCCTTGAGCGGCTTGTCATCAATGTTTAGGCGAAGAGTGAGGTCGTCAGGGGGCTCAGGCCGGTCTTTTTCCTCTCTGAAATGAAACAGGCCAGAGTTGTACCGGTCATCGGCCTGACGGAAAAGCTCACAAAGCCGCTTGTAGGTTCTGTCTCCGTTTTGAAGCGCCATCAACCTGCCGTAGTCCTCGATGCCCCGATCTTCACAGATGCGTAAGAAGATAATGCGGTCGATCGTGCTCTGGACGGCAAAGTTTAGTTCGCGCTGCGTCAGGCCTGGATTTCTAAGAGCCAGATTGTGGGCCAGCATTTCCCGCCAGGATTCGATCTCCTTAAGGAA
Organism: Actinomycetota bacterium; assembly: GCA_049302895.1. Taxonomy (GTDB): domain Bacteria; phylum Actinomycetota; class JAHEXW01; order JAHEXW01; family JBAQMN01; genus JBAQMN01. The sequence goes on from JBAQMN010000213.1 coordinate 2,410, forward strand.
GATTGCGTCAACTTCGGCCGTGCCTTTCTTTCCCTTGATCGATTGGGCATACTTGTCAAATGAGCCTTTGAGCACGGCCTCGCGCG
>JBAQMN010000214.1:0-22146 GCA_049302895.1 Actinomycetota bacterium
GGGATAGATCACTTCTCCCAACTTAGGTAGACCAAAGGTGACGGTCTCGTCGGCTCTGACCGCCGAACCGTTGACCTTTCCGGTGTCTGCCTCAACCCCTGAAGGGATGTCAACCGATAGAACCGGAGCCTTTGACTGGTTTATCAGCCGAATAATCTCCTCCGGGAATGCCTCCACTCTGCCCGAAAAGCCAGTTCCAAAGATGGCATCGATAATCAAATCAGCCTGATCTAAAGCTTGGGTGAGGGTGGACAGATTTTCTTCGTTAAGAGAGGTACTCTCTAAAACATCCTTTACCATTTGGTATTTGGCGCTGGCATCTCCGGTGAGAGCCTCCGGGGGAGAGAGAAGAAACAATTTCACTTTGAGCCCGGTCTCGTGAAGACGGCGCGCGGTGACAAATCCGTCGCCGCCATTATTTCCCTTACCCGCCACCACTACTACATTTTTCCCAACCCCGCCCGAAAGCATTCTTTGGGCGGCGCGCGCCACCTCAGCACCAGCTCGTTCCATGAGTTCCAGGCTGAGAACCCCAAACTTCTCGATGGCCTCTTTATCGATGGCCTGCATCTCCCTGCCCGTCACTACTCTCATGCATTACTCCATTTTGTTATTCGACGGTGACACTTTTGGCCAGGTTACGAGGCTGATCCACGTTACAGCCTCGCTTCTTGGCGATGTAATAGGCTATGAGCTGCAGAGGAACAATTGCTGGTACCGCCGACAGAATTTCCGAAGTGCGTGGAACATAGATTATGCTGTCAGCGTGGTTTTCTATGTTCTTATCGCCCCGGGTGGCGACGGCCAAAACGTCGGCCCCGCGGGCTTTGACCTCTTGTATATTGCTGACAATTTTGTCGTAGACGTGCCCAGCGGTGGTGACAGCCACGACCGGGACTCCTTCTTCTACCAGAGCGATAGGACCATGCTTTAGCTCGCCGCCGGCGTATCCTTCAGCATGAATGTAAGAAATTTCCTTCAGCTTCAACGCACCCTCAAGGGCAACGGGAAAACCAACGCTTCTTCCAATGAACAAAAAGTCAGGGCAAGCCGCGTGGCTCTCTGCATAGGCTTTGATCGCCGCCATTTCCTCTTCATCCATCAAAATCTCCGTCACCAGGCGGTCCAGCCTTCTCAATTCAGTCAGGATATCCTGACTGTCCTCTTCGGCTAAACTTCGACGTACCCTCGCCAAGTAGAGAGTCAAAAGATAGAGGGCAATCATCTGGGCGATCAAAGTTTTGGTCGCCGCCACTCCGATTTCCGGGCCGGCGTGGGTGTAAAGCACACCATCGGCCTCGCGACTGATAGTGCTTCCGACCACGTTTGTTATGGCCATAACCTTTGCCCCCTGCTCACGTGCGTATCTTACCCCGGCCAGGGTGTCTGCCGTCTCTCCCGACTGACTGACCGCTATCATGAGAGTCTTCTTATCAAGAATAGGGTCCCGGTATCTGAATTCAGATGCGATATCTATCTCCACCGGAATCCTGGTCCAGCTCTCAATGGCATACTTAGCCACCAAACCGGCGTGATAAGAAGTCCCACAAGCGACCACGAAAACCTTATCGATAGACTTTATGTCTTTCGCGGCGAGTTTGAGCTCATCAAGAACCAATCCTTTCCCGTAGAATCGGCCCCGTAGAGTCTCTCGAATGGCCATAGGCTGCTCATAGATCTCTTTCAACATGAAGTCGTCATAGCCAGACTTCTCCGCCGCCTGAGCATCCCAGGTTACGTGAACAATCTCCCTTTGTACTTCTTGATCATCCAGATTGGTTAGCCGGTAGCCATCCCTGCTCATAGAGACCAGATCTCCATCCTCTAAAATCAGGATGTCCCTGGTGTACGGCAGGACGGCCGGGATATCCGAAGCAATGATGTACTCACCCTTGCCGATGCCCATGATAAGGGGGCTCTCTTTTCTGGCAGCCACCATCCTATCAGGCTGATCCGTGGATACAACGGCGATGGCAAAGGATCCTTCAACCTCCTTAAGTGCATCCCTTACCGCCTGCTCCAGATCTCCCTTATAGTGATCCTCGATCAAATGAACCAGCGTTTCGGTATCGGTTTCGGAAGAAAAAATGTGCCCTCGACGTGTAAGTCTTTCACGGAGGGCCAAGAAATTCTCGATAATACCGTTGTGAACCAGGGCTATTTTTCCTCGGCAATCAAGATGGGGATGGGCGTTTTTTTCGGTGGGAGCGCCATGAGTTGCCCAGCGGGTGTGCCCGACCCCTAAAACTCCTTTTGGTAAACCCTTTTTCAACGCTTTATCCAGCTCAGACAGACAGCCGGCACGTCTAACAAGGCTTATCTTGCCGTCGTTAACGACGGCAAGACCGGCCGAGTCGTATCCTCGATACTCCAGACGCTTCAAGCCTTCCAGCAGGAGAGGCGCCGATTCTTTCTTTCCAATATACCCAACAATTCCACACACTTTAACCCAATTCCTCCCTAACCATCGAGGCTAATTCTTCGGCCATGGCGTTTGCCTCTACAGTGCTTTCGGTTTCGACCATGACCCGTATCAGTGGCTCGGTCCCTGAAGGACGCAGAAGAATTCGCCCTCGATCCTGGAGTTTCTTCTCAAAAATTCTCACCTGCTCCCAGACTCTTTTCGCCTTCTCAAGCCGCTCCCCATTTTCTATTTGCACATTGACCAGAGCTTGAGGCCATCTTGTCATGATTTTTCTCAACTCTTTCAAGGGGAGCCCCGTCTCCTTCACGATGGACAGGAGTTGAAGAGCAGTGATTATGCCATCTCCAGTGGTTGCGTGTTCCAGGAATATAATGTGACCCGACTGCTCGCCGCCCAGGTTTAAGCCCCGTTTGAGCATCTCTTCCAGAACTAAGCGGTCGCCCACATCGGTTTTGACCACGTTTATACCTCGCTCCCGCATAGCCAGATCAAAGCCGAAGTTAGTCATTATCGTCGTCGCTACCGTGCTCTTTGCCAGAGCTCCCTGACGGTTGAGATAATCAGCGCAGATGGCAATGATAAAGTCTCCATCCAGAATGTTTCCATCACTGTCGACGGCGATGACCCGATCGGCGTCGCCGTCAAAAGCGAGTCCCAGATCGGCGCGGCTTTCCTCCACAATCCGGCGAATGCAATCAGGATTTGTCGATCCACAGTTAACGTTGATGTTCACTCCATCCGGTTCGGTGTTGAACGACAGCACCTCGGCTCCTAACTTCTGAAAGACCATTGGGGCGATCTCGAAGGAAGACCCATTGGCACAGTCTATGGCCACCCTTAAACCCTTTAAGTTCCCCCGGATGGTTTGGAGAAGGTGTTCGGCGTACCTCCCTTTCGCCTCTTCCTCGGAAGAAAATGTCCTCCCTACTTCTTTTCCCACGGGTTTGCAGTACTCTGACGATTCTCCCCCGAAAACCAGCTTCTCGATCCTTTCCTCTTCCTCGTCAGAAAGCTTAAAACCCTGGCCATTAAAAAATTTGATGCCGTTATCCTCCACTGGATTGTGGGAGGCTGAGATAACCACGCCAGCGTCGCTGCCAAACTCCCTTGTCAAAAAGGCGACGGCTGGTGTGGGTAGGATTCCCACTCTGAGTACGTCGGCTCCGGTGGACAGAATGCCGGCTATCAACGCAGCCTCCAGAAAATCTCCGGAGAGACGCGTGTCTCGTCCAACCAGAATTCTTCCCTTTCGTTTCCCGTGAGACGCGACTAAGGCACCGGCGCATCCCAGTTTGAGAGCTAAATCTGCGGTGAGATCTCGATTGGCAATACCCCGAACCCCGTCGGTTCCGAAAAGTTTTCCCACCGTACCTCCAGGGTTATCGTTTGGAGAACTGCGGACGCTTGCGGGCTTTCTTGAGACCGTACTTCCTTCTCTCTTTCATGCGTGAATCTCGAGTAATCAAGCCAGAGTTTTTTAGTTTTGCTCGGTAGCTCTCATCCGCTTCAAGAAGAGCCTTGGCAATCCCGTGTCTCAGAGCTCCCGCCTGACCCGAAATTCCGCCTCCCTCCAACTTGGCAATGACATCAAACCTATCTAAGGTATCGGTAATCCTGAAGGGCTGCTGAATCAGGATACGATGATTTTCCCGGGGAAAATATTCCTCTAAAGATTTCTGGTTGAGCTTAAAGCTTCCCTTGCCTGGCACGAGGCGGACGCGGGCCACCGCGTCTTTCCTCTTTCCCACTCCCCAATAAACAGCCTCTTTAGCCACAATTATCCCTCCAGTGCGAGAGGTTTAGGATTCTGCGCTTTGTGAGGGTGTTCCTCTCCCGCATAAACTTTCAACTTTTTTAGCATAGCTCGTCCCAAACGATTGGAGGGGAGCATACCTTTAACCGCCTTGGTCACCACAAAATCGGGCTTTTCCCTGAGCAGGTTGGTATAACTCTCCTCCTTTAGTCCTCCGGGATAACCAGAGTGTCGGTAGTACTTCTTTTTCTCTAACTTATCCCCGGTTAGCTTAACTTTTGAAGCGTTAATGACGATGACAAAATCTCCCGTGTCGAGATGGGGAGTGTAGATTGGTTTGTGTTTGCCCCCGAGAATTCGGGCCACTTCCGTAGCCAAACGGCCCAGGGTTTGACCTTTGGCGTCGACCAAGAACCATTCCCGGACGATATCCTTTTCCTTTGCCATAAACGTCTTCAATTTCGCTCCTTATAGTGAACTTCAGTTAGAATCAGAGCGCGGGCCGGAGCTGTTTTTCCAGCCAGGCGACGATCCCCGCTTTCCAGTATCTCTTTCATCTCTTCTGGGGCTCGCTTACCGAGGCCTATCTCCACTGTCGTTCCCACAATAGACCGCACCATCTGATGAACAAAGGAATTTGCCCTCATCTTTAAAGAGATCAAACCGTCTTCCTCCTCTATGTATGCCTCTCGCACGGTTCGCACACAACCCTTAGGCGAAGAGGGGGAGGCACAAAAGGCCGAAAAATCATAGGTGCCCACCACGTACTTGAGTGCCTCACGCATGGCTTCGAGATTCAAAGGCTGTGCCACAAAGTAAACAAAGTTTCGTTTGAGCACCGGCGGATAACCACGGTTCCAGATCAGATAGACATATTCCCTGTAGACTGCGTCACGTCTGGCGTCAAAGCCAAGGGGAACTTCCTCCGTCTTTTTTATTACTATATCGCCAGGCAGAATACCATTTAGAGCCCGACGAATCCGTCTCACCTCAAGAGGGGATTCGGTCTTGAAGTTGACCACCTGACAGGTGGCATGGACCTTGGCATCTGTGCGAGACGCGTACTTCACCTTAACTTCCTCTCTCAAGAGCACTTTTAACGCCTTCTCCAGCTCTCCCTGGACCGTTGATCCCTCCGGTTGCTGCTGAAATCCCCGATAATTTGTGCCTTCATATTCAATTATCAATTTTATATTTCTCATCCCTTAACTTCGCTCAGCACAAGCTTATTGGGAACTTCTCGACTCGCTCCGCTCGCTCGAACAATAAGAATCTCATTCCCCTGCTCTGTGCTCTTAATTCCGAGGCAAGGTGCCTCGGCTACCTGTTTCTCTGCTCTCTACTCTCTGTATTTATAATATTAGACCAGCTCTATCTGCACCATGGGTGCGGCATCACCAGCTCTCGGTCCAATCTTCACAGTCCGGGTGAAACCGCTATCCCTTTCCGCGTATCGAGGAGCGATCTCCGAGAAAAGCTTGTGAACAGCCTGTTCATTGTCAATCTCCGCCAGAACCAATCGCCGAGAGGCGAGATCGCCTTTTTTAGCCCGGGTGATAATCTTGTCCATCACAGGCCGCATCTCTCTCGCCTTGGCCTGTGTCGTTCTCAGCCGCTCGTGGTTCAAGAGCGAGATGACCAGGTTCCTTATAATCAAATTGTGGTGCCCGACACTACCACCGAAATGATAGCCTTTCTTTGCTCTTACCATCCGTTATTCCTCTCTCAGAGACAAGCCTTTCTCTTTAAGTTTGCTTTTAACTTCTGCGATGGAACGGGTGCCGAAGTTCTTGAGATTGACGAGATCTGCTTCCGAGTAAGCAGCAAGTTTGCTTAGCGTGTCTATTTTCTCTCGCTTCAGACAATTATAGGGGCGGGTCGATAAATCGAGTTCTTCGACGGGAATGTCCAGATCGGACCGGGAAGCCATCTCTTCCGAGGGAAATCCAATGTCGATGGGCGACTCCGCTGAAAGATCTTTAAACAAGTCCATATGCTGCGCCACTATCTGCGCCGCTGTGCTTACCGCTTCCAGGGGAGTGACGCTTCCATTAGTTGTAACGTCCAAAATCAATCGATCGTAGTCGGTAACCTGGCCCACACGTGTGTTTTCCACACTGTACGAAACTTTGAGAACGGGAGTAAATAGGGAATCGATTGGAATGGTACCGATAGGCATGTTCTCTTTCGGCCTTCGTTCCACGGAAACATAACCCTTCCCACGCTCAACCACCATTTCCATCTCCAGGTGTCCGTTTTTGTTCAGAGTGGCGATTAAAAGATCAGGGTTCAGGATTTCAACATCCGCTGGTCGTTTAATATCACTGGCCCTGACCTCCTTAGGACCTTTGACATCAATGCTCATAGTAACCGGTTGAGCCGAGTAAGATTTTAGAACAATCCTCTTTATATTGAGAACGATGTCGGTAACATCCTCTTTTACCCCTGGGATAGTGGAAAATTCATGGAGAACCCCTTCGATCTTGATCTGTGTGACTGCCGTTCCCGGAATGGACGAAAGAAGGATGCGCCTCAGTGAGTTCCCCAGAACATGACCAAATCCTCGCTCCAGCGGCTCGACATAGAATCTTCCCACCGTCTCGGAGAGCTTCTGGAACTTAATTTGTGGTTTTTGAATCTCAATAACCACCTTTATCTCCTCCTCATATAGCTTAGAGCTAAGAGCGCAGATAAAAAGCTCTTAATTCCGAGGCAAGGTGCCTCGACTACCTGTTTCTCTGCTCTCTGCATTATTATTTGGAATAAAACTCAACAATGAGTTGCTCGCTCAAATCCATTACAATGTCCTCACGGGCAGGCATCTCTTTGACCTTAGCCTTTATCTTTTCAAAATCCATCTCAAGCCAGGCTGGAACCTCTCCCTGAGAAGCGAGAGCAGCGGATTCTTTGATCCGCTCCAGTTTCCCGCCCCTCGAAGTTAGACTTATGACGTCTCCCTGCTTAACCCGAAAGGACGGGATATCAACCCGCTTTCCGTTCACCGCCATCTGCCCGTGCCCAACCAGCTGCCGTGCCTCGCTGCGGGAACGGCCCAGTCCCAAACGATAGACCACGTTGTCGAGACGGGTCTCCAGTAAGCGAAGGAGATTTTCGCCGGTAACTCCTTTTTGCCTGGCTGCTAGTTCGTAATAATTTCGGAACTGGCCCTCCAGAATACCATACATTCTTCTTGCCTTCTGTTTCTCATGAAGACGCAGGCTGTACTCGCTTTCCTTAACATATCTTCTGCCATGCTCTCCCGGGGGATACATACGCCTCGAAACGGGGCACTTATCAGTGAAACACTTCTCACCTTTAAGATAGAGTTTCATCATTGCCCTTCGGCAGTAGCGGCACACGGAACCGGTCACTCTGGCCATTAAACTCTTCTCCTCTTTGGCGGCCGAGGCCCGTTGTGTGGAACGGGGGTTACATCACTTATGCTTGACACTTCCAGTCCGGCGGCTTGAAGCGATCTAATAGCTGTCTCGCGGCCCGAACCCGGCCCAGTCACAAAAACCTCCACTCTCCTTAGCCCATGTCCCTGAGCCTTCTTGGCAGCCGCTTCTGCCGCAAGTTGGGCAGCAAAAGGAGTCCCCTTGCGCGAGCCTTTAAAACCCACACTGCCGGCGCTGGCCCAGGCAATGGTATTACCCTTAGGATCTGTTAATGTCACAATTGTATTATTAAAGGTTGACTGGATGTGGGCCGCTCCGTGAGGTATGCTCTTCTTTTCCTTCTTCTTTACCTTTTTTGTCTTAGGCTTTGCCATTCATCCTCCATTCGTTCACCGTCTACCGTTCACCGCTGTTACCCAACAAAATCTACGGTCTACGGTCTACGGTCGGCGGTCAACGTTGTTACTTCTTGCGCTTGATTCCGACTGTCTTCCGCGGGCCCTTGCGGGTCCGAGCGTTGGTATGTGTTCGCTGTCCGCGAACAGGAAGCCCCTGACGATGCCTCAAACCACGGTAAGAGCCGATTTCCATGAGCCGTTTTACATTCTGAGAGACCTCTCGCCTGAGATCTCCCTCAACTTTGTAATGTTCATCTATGTACTCTCGCACTTTTGCTATCTCTTCCTCGGTTAGGTCGCGCACCCGCGTCGACCCGTTTATGCCAACGGATTGCGTCGTTTTCCTCGCCCGCGTTCTGCCAATGCCATAAATATAAGTCAAACTTATCTCAACCGGTTTATCCCGAGGAATATCTACTCCAGCTATTCTGGCCACCACTACCTCCTCTGCTGGTTAGCCTTGGCGCTGTTTATGCCGAGGATTCTGACAGATGACAATGACCCGTCCTCTTCTTTTCACTATTTTACATTTGTTGCATATTCTTTTAACCGATGCCCTAACCTTCACCATTCCTCCACTAAAACTAAAAATTTAAAACTCAAAACCCTGTCCCGAGCAAAGTCGAGGGATTAAAACCACAATTCAAAACTCAAAAAATCGCTCGGAACTTCTCGACTCGCTTCACTCGCTCGAAGAATATGAACTTTTCCGTTAGAGGAACGACAACACTTTATTGTTCGAGCCCTTCGAGAACTCCCGGCTTCCTTAGAGGGCTTCTCTGCAATACGCATTTGTCTCTCCTCAGCGGACCTAAAGGTCCGCCTCTACATCAAAATCTCGTAGAAGTCGACCTTTAGGTCGACTCTTCTCGACTCGTCCGCCTATGGCGGACTCGCTCGAAGAATAACACCGCGTCACAGTCGACGAGCAGCACCTTATTGTTCGAGCTTGCCCCGACTAGTCGGGGCTGGTCGAGAACTCATCCTCATCTGACATCCGTCATCTGACAATCTTGATACTTATCTTTATTTTTAAATTTTGAGTTGTAGTTTTGCATTTTTTATTTGAACCGGTAGATGATTCTTCCTCTCGAAAGATCATATGGAGAAAGCTCCACTATCACCCGGTCTCCCGGTAGTATCCTGATATAGTGCATCCTCATCTTTCCCGAGATGTGTGCAAGAACTTTATGTCCATTGTCTAACTCCACACGAAACATAGCATTAGGTAGAGGCTCCACAACCGTCCCTTCGACCTCTATAGCCTCTTCTTTCTTTACCATAATCCCCCATTAACCTCCCATTTTTAATTTTAACAGACATCAAAGGGAAGTTAAAACCTGCGGATCCCTCTTGCCGACGGCGACCGTGTGCTCGAAATGGGCGGAAAGACCCTCGTCAGCTGTGACCACCGTCCAGTTATCAGCTAAAATCTTCACATCATAGCCGCCCGCATTGATCATGGGCTCAAGGGCAAAAATCATACCTTCCTTGAGAATCGGCCCCCGCCCCGAGGGGCCATAGTTCGGTATCTGTGGTTCCTCGTGCATCTTCTCCCCGATGCCATGGCCAACAAACTTTCTCACCACCGAGAAACCATTTTCCTCAGCCTTCACCTGAATGACGTGGGAGATGTCGGAGAGCCGTTTTCCATTTCGGCAATGCTTTATGCCCTCATCAAGCGCTTCCTGTGTCACACGGATAAGCCGCTCCGCCAGAGAGGAGATCTTCCCTACCGATACCGTCCTGGCGGCATCCGCGTAGTAACCCTTAAGCTTCACTCCCACATCGAGACTGATAATATCTCCCTCTTTAAGCCTCTGCCTGGAGGGAATTCCGTGCACCACCTGCTCATTTACAGAAGTACAGATGGAAGCGGGATATCCTCGATACCCCTTAAAAGCTGGCTCTCCACCCTGGGACACGATATACTCAAAAGCGGCTTCGTCGAGCTCCCCGGTGGTAATGCCGGGTTTGACCATTCCCTCGAGAACCTCTAAAGTTCTCGCCACCACCTGGCCCGCTTCTCTGATGAGAGCTATCTCGGAGGAAGTCTTAAGCACAATCAACGGTTGGCCTTGATCTTCTCCTTTATCTCATCAAAAACTCGGGAAATGGACGAATCGCCTGCCACACTAACAAGCCAGCCTCTCTCTTTGTAATAATTGATCAGAGGCTCACTTCTCTCCCGGTATACCTTCAGCCTTTTTCTCACCGTCTCCTCGGTATCATCAGCACGCTGATAGAGTCGGCCGCCGCAGATATCGCAGAGTTCGTCGACCATCGGGGGATTGAAATCCAAATGATATACCGCTCCGCAATTCTTACATACACGGCGGCGAGTCAGTCTCCGCACTATCTCTTCGTCATCTAAACCGATATTCAGAACCAGATCGATCTTTCTTCCCTGCTCGGAAAGAATCGCCTCCAGAGCTTTCGCCTGAGCCATATCACGCGGAAAGCCATCGAGCACGAATCCTCTGTCGCTATCCCTCTCCGCCAACTTATCCTTTATGATTCCGATTACCACTTCGTCTGGAACAAGCTCACCCTTATCCATGTACTTCTTTGCCTCGTTCCCAAGGGGAGTATCTTTCATCGCCGCCTCGCGAAGAATATCTCCCGTAGAAATGTGTGGAATCCCGTAAATTTCACTGATCTTCCTGGCCTGAGTGCCCTTTCCGGCGCCAGGCGGCCCGAACAAAATTATGTTCACCCTAAAAACCCCTCGTAGTGACGCATGAGGAGCTGTGACTCAAGTTGTCTCATAGTTTCCAGAGTCACTCCCACTGTTATCAGGATTGAAGTGCCGCCAAAAGCACGGAAAAACGGTACGTTCATCGTCCCTAAGACAATGGTGGGCAAAACAGCCACCGCCGCCAGGAAGAAGGCACCGGGTAGGGTCAGACGAGTCAGGATATGATCCAGATAAGATGCCGTCGGTCGTCCTGGCCGGACGCCGGGAATAAAACCTCCATACTTTTGAATGTTCTCGGAGATATCGATGGGGTTAAAGGTGACCGCTGTATAGAAGTAGGCGAATATGATAATCAGCGTGGCGTATAGAATAAGATAAATGGGTGAAGTTGGACCGAGTCCCCGGGCTATAGCATCGAATAGCCCCTGACGTGGGAAAAACTGCGCTAGCGTACTGGGAAAAAGCAGAATCGAAACGGCAAATATGATAGGAATCACTCCGGCCTGATTTATCTTCAGCGGAATATAAGTGCTCTGACCACCATAAACCTTTCGCCCAACGATCCTCTTGGCATACTGGACGGGAATCCTGCGCTGTCCCATTTCGGTTGCCACAATGGCAGCGGTGACTCCTATGATGATCAGTGCAGCTATCGTTATGATGAGCGGACTGGCCACCTGAATGGTCTGGCCAAAGGCGCCGGGCAGTTGAGAAATTATACTAATCATGATGATGATAGACATTCCGTTCCCAATTCCGTGTGCAGTAATAAGCTCTCCCAACCACATTATCAGCGTAGTTCCCGCCACCAGCGTGATCACGATCAGAAATACGGTGGGGAAGTCGAACTTTGGAATCACCTTAAAGCTTCTGAATGTTACCACCAAACCCACCGACTGGATAAACGCCAGACCGACAGTTAAGTAACGTGTCCACTGAGTGATTTTGCGCTGCCCGGTCTCGCCCTCCTTCATCAGCTCTTCCAACTTCGGGACGACCACCGTGAGAAGCTGCATAATAATGGAAGCCGTGATGTAGGGCATGATACCCAGAGCAAAGACGGCAAACTCAGAGAGGGCACCACCAGAAAACAGATCGACGAAGCCAAAAAGGCCTCCCTGCCTCGCCGCAAAGAAGTTCTTCAGGGCCTGGATATCTATCCCCGGAACCACGATATGAGCTCCCAGGCGGTAGATAGCCATAATGAAAAGAGTGAACAAAAGGCGCTTTCTCAGATCTGGAACCTTGAAGATGTTTAGAAAAGCCTCGAACATCAGATTACCTCAGCCTTTCCCCCGACCGCTTCGATTTTCTCCCTGGCTTTCTTGCTGAAGGCGTGGGCTTGAACGGTAATGGGCTTGGTGATCTCTCCATCCGCCAAGATTTTTACTTTGAGAGTCGGATTTTTTATAACTTTCTCTTCGAACAAGACTTTTGGATCTACGGTTTTGCTTTTGACACTCTGAAGCCTGTCAAGACTGACTATTTCGTATTCCTGTTTCTTTATGCTCTTAAAGCCGCCGAGTTTGGGTAGCCTTCTGGTTATTGGCATCTGCCCACCCTCGAAACTCAGGCGCAATTTCTTGCCGCTCCTGGCCTTCTCCCCCTTCTGACCTCGGGTCGAAGTTTTGCCATGGCCCGAGCCGCGACCTCTGCCAACTCGTTTTCTTCCTTTAAGTGAGCCCTCAGCCGGCTTTAGCTCATTAAGTTTCATCGGTTTTCTTCCTCGTTGCCACTTTCTCTATTTGCTCGACATTTATGAGGTGGCTTACTTTTCTGATCATTCCCCTGATCTCTGGTCTATCCTCTTTGAAGACCGCGTGGCGAATCCTCTTTAAGCCCAAAGCTTTCACGGTTGCCCGCTGATCTTTCGTATGGCCTATTAAGCTCTTGACCTGGGTAATTTTTAGAGTCTTAATACTCGCTTTTGCCATCCTCTACCCTCTGTTTCTTCGCCTCAGCCCGCCTGAGGCGGGTCAACCTTTTCAGGTCTCGTTCCTCTCAGTTCGGCCACCTCTTCTGGTCTCCTGAGCCTATGGAGACCGTCCACCGTAGCCCTGACTACATTTACAGCATTCGACGTCCCCAGAGATTTGGTGAGAATGTCCCGAATCCCGGCCAACTCCAGTACGGCGCGGACGGCACCACCGGCGATAACACCTGTACCCTGACTAGCCGGCTTAAGAAGCACCTTTCCCGCATTGAAAATCCCCACAACTTCATGGGGTACCGTGGTGCCATTCAATGAAACCTTAAACATCCCCTTTTTAGCTCTCTCGACTCCCTTTTTGATCGCATTGGCAACTTCATTGGCTTTGCCGTATCCGACGCCTACCCTACCCTGCCTATCACCCACAGCAACCAGGGCGCTGAAACTAAAGCGGCGACCACCCTTGACCACCTTGGCCACCCGGTTTATACGAATAACCTTCTCCTCTATCTTCGGAACAATTTCCTCTCTTTTCTCCACCAATTTATCTCCCTCTCAAAGCTCATAACTCCCAGGATTTGTCTCCGAACTCCGAACTACGAACTACGAACTAGAAGTGAAGGCCTCCCTCTCGTGCACCTTCCGCAAGAGCCTTAACGCGCCCGTGATAGAGTCTTCCGCCTCTGTCAAAGACCGCTCTATCTATTTTCTTTGCACGAGCCTTCTTGGCCAGGATTTTCCCGACTTCCCTGGCGCGTTCCGTTTTGGTTAATTTTGCAGTTTTCTCTGCATCTCCCTTAACTTCCATATCTGAAGCACCAACCAGGGTTGCACCTCTCGTATCATCTATGATTTGAGCGTAAATGTATTTATTGCTGCTATATATACTCAGCCGGAGCCGCTCGGGGGTGCCAAAAATCTTCTTCCTCACCCTTTTGTGTCTTCTTTCCTTCGCTTCAACCTTCGCCAGCGCGCTTGTCACTTTGTTCTCCTAACTTTGACCGAGGCAAGGTGCCTCGGCTACCTCGTAGGCGCGAATCCGCCGAAGGACGGACCGCCTACGGTGGTTCATTCGCGCATCATGTGTCCGAATAAATTCGGACCTACGGGTGCGCGACACTGCCATTATTACCTTGTTTATTTGGCGGTTTTGCCTGCTTTTCGTCTTACGTACTCTCCCTGATACCTGATACCCTTGCCCTTATAGGGCTCGGGTTTTCTGATGGCACGCAATTGAGCGGCTACTTCTCCAACTCGCTCCTTATCAATACCCTTGACAACGATCTTTGTCGGCGCCGGGATTTCGATCTGAATGCCCGCTTCCTTCGGAATGCGCACCGGGTGTGAGTGTCCCAGCATGAGCTCGACATCTTCACCCTTTTTGACCGCCCGGTATCCTACTCCCTGTATCTCCAGAGCCTTCTCGAAACCCTCGGTTACGCCTTTAACCATATTAGCCAAAATGCTGCGACTGAGTCCGTGGAGTGCTCGGTGATTTCGCTCGTCAGTTGGCCTCTTAACCAGAATCTTATCGCCTTCAATAGTGATATCTATGTCAGGGTGAAAGGATCTTGAGAGTTCCCCTTTTGGACCCTTAACCGCGACCGTATTTCCGTCTTTTCTAACCTCTACGCCTGCTGGAATCACAATCGGCGCATTACCAATCCTCGACATACAACCCCTCTCCGAACTACTCCGAACTCCGAACTCCGAACTCCAAACTCATTTACCAGATATAGCAGACGACTTCTCCTCCGACTCCCTCTTTTCTGGCCCTTTCGTCTGTCAAAACTCCTTTAGAGGTCGAAAGAACCGCTGTTCCCAACCCTCGAAGAACCCGCGGAATCTCATCCCTCTTGGCATAAACTCTAATCCCGGGCTTGCTTATCCTTTTGATTCCCGAGATAACCCGCCGCTTGCCCGAACCAAATTTGAGTTGGACCTCAATGACCTGATGGTTGTTCTTCTTAACAACCCTGTGATCTTTTATATACCCTTCCTCCTCAAGCACTCTCGCAATCTCCAACTTTATCTTAGAGAAGGGGATCTCCACGTTGTCATGGTAAACAGTGTTAGCGTTTCTAATTCTGGTGAACATATCAGCCAGCGGATCTGTCATACTCAATTTATCTACCCCCTACCAACTGGATTTGGTCAGACCGGGGATCTCCCCTTTATGAGCCAACTCCCTCAGACAGAGACGGCAGAGACCGAACTTTCTGAAGTAACCCCGCGGACGGCCGCATCTAATGCATCGGTGGTAATAACGGCTGGAAAACCTCTGCTTCCTCTTATTTTTCTCAATTAACGCCTTCTTAGCCAAATTCTCTCCTTCTTACTTCTGGTTTTTGACTCTTCCCTGCTCCCTGCTGACCACTCCCTACTTGCTTAAATGGCATACCAAAGTGTTTGAGCAGGGCCAGTCCCTCTTCGTTATTTTTGGCTGTCGTAGCCAGGGTTATGTTCATACCACGAATCTTGTCGATCTTATCGTAATCTATTTCAGGAAAAACCAGTTGTTCCTCAAGACCTATGGTGAAATTTCCTCGGCCGTCGAGGGAGGGCTTGAGACCTTTAAAGTCTCGCACTCTGGGCAAGGCCACACTCATCAGGCGATCCAGAAATTCATACATATGCTCCCCACGAAGGGTGACCTTACACCCTATGGGCATACCAGCCCGCAGCTTAAAACCGGCTATGGATCGTTTTGCCCTGGTTGTCACGGGCTTTTGCCCTGCTATTTGTGCCAAATCCCTAACCGCCGCCTCCATGGCCTTGGGATCTTGTTTTGCCTCCCCTACCCCCATGTTCACAGTGATCTTTTCAAGACGCGGAACCTGCATCCTATTCTTGTAAGAAAACTCCTTCACCATTTCCGGCACTATTTCGCTAAAATATTTGTCCTTTAACCTAGCCATTTCTGCTTACCCTTATTTTTTGTCAACATTCGCACCGCACTTCTTGCAAATTCGGATTCTTTTTCCTTCCTCATCGCGCCGATGCGAAAGTCTGGTTAGTTTGCCACAGCTCGGGCAGACCAGCATGATGTTGGAAACATGGATCGGGAGCTCCTTCTCGATAATCCCTCCTGATTGAGGGTTCTTCGGCGTAGCCCGACTGTGTTTTTTTGCTTTGTTCAATCCCTCAACAACCACTTTGCTATCTTGAGGAAGAGCGTACAAAATCTTTCCTTTCTTGCCTTTATCCTTGCCGGCTACGACCTGAACTCTATCTCCCTTCTTAAGAGCGAGCTTAACCATCTATAGCACCTCTGGCGCTAAAGAGACTATTTTCATGAATTTTTTCTCTCGGAGCTCTCGGGTAACCGGGCCAAAAATCCGGGTGCCTCGAGGATTCATGGCATCGTCGATGATAACCGCGGCATTCTCGTCAAACTTTATGTACGAACCATCGTGCCTTCGATGCTCTTTTTTTGTGCGCACGACTACCGCCTTCACCACGTCACCTTTCTTCACCACGCCCCTGGGAATAGCTTCCTTAACCGTGCCCACAATAACGTCGCCTACCTGAGCATAACGGCGCGCCGCTCCACCTAACACCCTTATGCAGAGAATTTCTTTAGCGCCGGTATTGTCTGCTACTCTGATCCTTGACTCTTGTTGAATCAAACCTTCTCCCCTTCAATCTCCTCTTTGATTTCGGGAACCTTTGTTGCCTTTTCTAAGATTTTGACCAGGCGCCATCTTTTGGTACGACTTAACGGTCGGGTTTCTCCAATCTCCACCGAGTCACCGATTTTTGCTTGATTATCCTCGTCGTGAGCCTTAAACTTCGTAACGCGCTTCAGAGTTTTTCCGTATAACGGGTGTCTGTATAAAGACTCAACCGTGACAACAATAGTCTTATCCATTTTGTCCGAAACTACCCTGCCAACCCGGCTCTTACGCCTACCTCGCTCTTTCACGCCGCCCCTCCGATCCGTATAGTTCTCGTTCCCGCCTGATTGTTTCTATGCGCGCGATGTCCTTACGGACCTGCCTTATTTTTAAGGGGTTATCGAGCTGCGCAGTGGATAACTGAAACCTCAAGTTAAAAAGCTCCTCTTTCGCCTCATTCAATTTCTTCTCAAGCTCTTCGTCGGATAGATCATGTAGATCTTTTGCCATCATACCTACCACCCCGATTATCAAAACTCTTCACGTTTGGCGAATTTGGTCTTTATTGGGAGCTTGTGGGTTGCTAATCTCATGGCCTCTTTGGCGGTTTCCTCATCCACGCCTGCCAGTTCAAACATAACCCTGCCCGGCTTAACCACCGCCACCCATTGCTCTGGAGCACCTTTTCCGCTACCCATCCGAGTTTCAGCCGGCTTCTTGGTAACAGGCTTGTCCGGGAAGATATTAATCCACACTTTCCCGCCTCGCCGCATGTGGCGAGTGATAGCCACTCTCGCCGCTTCTATCTGTCGATTGGTGATCCAACCTGGTTCCAGAGCCTGAAGGCCATAGTCTCCAAAATGAACGGTGTTAGCACCTTTGGCTTGACCTTTCATCCTTCCTCGCTGAACCTTGCGATGCTTAACCCTTTTTGGAAGCAGCACCTGGCTCCCCCTTCTCCTCTATCTCCTCTTTAACAGACACTTTCTCCGTTGTCTCCTCCACTATCTTTGTCTCTTCTGCTAATTTCGTCTTCTCCGCTACCTTTGTTTCCTTCGCCGCGGCTTTTTCCTTCTTTTCGGGCACCCTCTCTTTCTCTTCCAACTTCTCTTCTTTAATTTCTTTCTCGGGTAGCACTTCTCCCTTGTATATCCAGACCTTGACTCCGATTTTACCGGACTTGGTATTGGCCTCGGCGATTCCGTAATCTATATCCGCCCGGAGAGTGTGTAGAGGAACCTGCCCCTCTCTGTACCACTCAGTGCGGGCCATCTCGGTCCCCCCCAAACGCCCGGCGCTGGAAATCCTGATACCCTTCACTCCAGATGACATCGCCGCCTGTACCGCCTTCTTCATCGCTCTCCGAAAAGAAAAGCGGCTCTCTAACTGTTGGGCCACATTCTCCGCTATGAGCTTGGCATCAGCCTCAGGACTCACTACCTCCTGTATATCGATGCGAATGCGTTTTCCGGTCATGGCTTCCAAGTCGGCTCTGAGCTTATCAACCTCGGCACCTTTCTTACCAATTACGATACCGGGCCTACTTGCGTAGATGATGATTTTCACCTGCTGTTCCGTCCGCTCGATCTCAATCTTTGATATTCCGGCACGAAATAGCTTATCCGTTAGATGCCGCCGAATCCGTATATCCTCGGCCAGGTAGGACGCATAGTTTTTCTCCGAATACCAGCGGGTTCTCCAATCATTGATTATCCCTAATCTGAACCCAAATGGGTTAACCTTCTGCCCCACCCTTTTCTCCCTTCTTGGGCCGAGGCTTGGCACCTCGACTCTGCGGGCGGACGTCCGCCCCTACTCGCTTTTTAGTTCGCTCTTGCCGACCTAAAGGTCGACCTCTACGCGTTTTTACCTCTTCTTTTGCACTTGCTGTCTTTGTCGCCTTCGTGACTTCTTCTGCCGGCTTCGGGGCAACGACAATCGTAATATGACTGGTTCGTTTTCTAATTCGACTGGCTCTTCCCATCGCTCTGGGCCTAAATCTCTTAAGAGTAGGGCCTTCGTCCACATAGGCCTGAGACACGAGCAGATTCTCTTCGGCGACCTTTGCATTCTGCTTTGCGTTGGCTACTGCGGAGCTCAAAACCTTAAGAACCGCCTTGGAGGCCTGCTTGGTAGTAAAACGAAGGATGTTCATTGCCTCCTCTGCAGGATGGCCACGAATTAGATCTACGACCATGCGCGCTTTTCGAGGCGCTACCCTCACATATTTAGCAACCGCCCTAACCGTTTGTTCCTCTGCCATTCTTTCCTCCGTCGTCAGACGTCAGAAGTTGGATGTCTGATGATTTTCTCATCCGACTTCCGTCATCTGTCCTCTGACATCATTTGATGGCCGTGCTTCGCTCAGTGTGAACGCCGTGCCCTCTAAAAATTCGCGTTGGAGCAAACTCTCCAAGCTTGTGTCCAACCATTGCTTCTGTTATATAAACGGGTACGTGTTTTTTCCCGTTGTGAACAGCGATGGTCAATCCTACCATTTCCGGAAAGATCGTAGATCCCCGAGACCAGGTCTTGATGACCTTCTTCTCTCCGGTCTTAACCGCCTCCTCAATCTTCGCCAAAAGTTTTTGGTCTATATAAGGACCCTTCTTCGCCGATCTAGTCAATCCAACCCCTACCTTTTCCGGCCTCTGACAATAAGCTTATCCGAGGGCTTCTTTTTCCGTGTCCGATAACCGATGGTCGGCTTGCCCCATGGCGTAACCGGGTGCCTTCCGGAGGAGGATTTACCTTCTCCTCCGCCGTGAGGATGGTCCACTGGATTCATGGCAGTGCCTCTGACGGAAGGTCGTATGCCTAACCACCTGGAGCGCCCCGCCTTACCGACCGAGAGAATCTCGTGCTCCAGCTTGCCCACCTGGCCGATGGTAGCACGACACGCCACATTCACCTTCCTGACCTCTCCAGAAGAGAGTTTGATCTGCCCGTAATCGTCTTCCTTCGCCACCAACTGGGCTACGCAGCCAGCAGCGCGGCAAAGAGCGCCTCCACGTCCCGGCTGAAGCTCAATATTGTGAATGCTTGTGCCGAGAGGGATATCCCTGACAGAAAGGGCGTTGCCCGGCTTGATATCCGCGCCTTTCCCAGACATTACCGAGTCGCCCACCTTAAGCCCCAGGGGGGCAATAATGTAACGCTTCTCCCCGTCTCCGTAATTAAGCAAGGCAATATAAGCGGATCGGTTGGGATCGTACTCGATGGCGGCAACTCTGGCCGGTATCCCATCCTTATCCCGCTTAAAATCGATCACCCGATACCTCCGCTTGTGCCCTCCTCCTTGATGACGAGTGGTGATTCTACCATAAACATTCCGCCCACTACCCTTCTTGAGGGGCTTAACCAAGGATTTTTCCGGCTCCTTCTTGGTTATCTCCTCAAAGGTGGCGGTTGTGGTAAATCTACGGGTGCTCGTTGTCGGCTTATACTTCTTGATTCCCATTACCTTTCTCCAAACTCCGAATTACGAGTTACGAATTACGAACTAATCTTATTTGGTTTCGAAGAACTCTATTCTTTCTCCCTCAGCCAATGTGACAATGGCCTTCTTGAAGCCCGCGCGGCGTCCAGCGGTGAAACCCTGCCTCTTCGGCTTCCCTTTATGAGAAATGGTATTCACCCCTGTCACCCGGACATTAAAGATGTTCCTGACAGCCTCTTTTATCTCCTCCTTGCTGGCCTCGGGATCGACGACAAAAACGTATTTATTCGTTTCGATCAATTTATAGCTTTTTTCCGATATGACCGGTTTTATGATTACGTCACGAGGATTCTTCACGAGAACCGCTCCTTAAGCATCGTTTCAAACGCGCTTTTTGTCGTAAGAAGCACATCGCTGTCCAGTACGTCGTACGCGTTAATCTGGTTAACCTGAATTATCTTAACCTGCGGCAGATTTCTCAGAGATTTAGACACGTTTTCGCCCTCATCCTTCAAAACAGCCAGAATCTTTCCCTCCGCCTTCAGATTATCCAAAACCTCGGAAGCCTTCTTGGTACTGGGGCTCTTGAAGCTTAACTTATCGACTATCCTGAGCAAGTCGCCTCGAATCTTATCGGCCAAAGCCGCCTTAAGTGCCAGATTCTTTACCTTTTGAGGCAGCTTGAAAGAGAAATCCCGCGGCGCAGGGCCGAATACTGCCCCTCCACCCTTCCATATGGGCGACCTGATGCTGCCGGCTCGCGCCCGGCCGGTTCCCTTCTGTTTCCAGGGCTTGATCCCACCACCGCTCACTTCTCCTCTGGTCTTGGTAGAGGCTGTTCCCCTTCGCTCCATGGCCAAATGATGTCTCACCGCTTGATGCAAAACCTCCGGATTGGCCTCGATTTTTGTAACAGCATCACTCAAAGAGACCTCTCCAACCGATTTTCCACTCATATTTAGAACCGTAAGTTTCTTCGTCATTTGGTGCTCCGTTTGGCCTTCCTGATCATCAACAGTCCGCCTTTTGGACCCGGCACACTTCCTTTAACCACTAACAGATTTTTGTCCGCGTCCACCTTGACCACCTCTAAAGAGGGCGCCGTGATCCTGGCCACGCCCATGTGGCCGGGAAGCTTTGTACCCTTCATCACCCGCGAGGGAGTCGCCGAGGATCCAATGGAGCCGGGAGCACGATGATAGTGGTGGCCGTGGGAGGCCGGGCGACCGTGGAATCCCCATCGCTTAATCACTCCGGCAAATCCTTTACCTTTGGACACACCCACCACATCCACCAGGTCTCCCTCATTGAAAACGTCGGCTTTTATCTCCTGCCCGATCTGAAATCCTTGAGAATCCTCCAGTCGAAGTTCGGCTAAATACTTTTTTGGAGAAACTCCGGCCTTCTCAAAGTGCCCTTTTTGGGGCCTAGTGAGTTTTTTCTCTTTAATATCGTCGAAACCCAGTTGAAGAGCCTGATAGCCATCCTTCTCCAGGGTTTTAACCTTAACCACGACACAAGGACCGGCTGTGATTAGTGTGACCGGCACCACCTGGCCGTTCTTTGAGAAAGTCTGACTCATACCAATCTTTGTCCCCAAAATTCCCTTAGCCACGATTCCTCCGTAGCGCCTTTCCCAACATGTAGGTGCGAATCCGCCGAAGGACGGACCGCCTACGGCGGTTTATTCGCACAACTGCGCGCGATCGGAATGGCGCCTACAAGTTTAGAGTTTGATTTCTATGTCTACACCCGCTGGCAAGTCCAGCCGCATAAGCGAGTCTATAGTTTTGGGTGTTGGCTCCAAAATATCGATTAGACGCTTATGCGTCCTGATCTCAAAGTGCTCTCTGGAATCTTTATCCTTGTGGGGAGAGCGAATGACACAGAAAATGCTCCGCTCCGTAGGCAAAGGAACTGGTCCCGAAATGCGAGCACCGGTGCGCTTAGCGGTCTCAACAATCTTCTTTGCCGATTGATCGATCAACTCGTGATCGTAGGCTTTTAGTCTTATCCTTATCTTCTGGTTAGCCACTCAACTCTCCCCCACAAGCTCAGAGCCTAGAGACAATGTAGACTTCTCGACTCGCTCCGCTCGCTCGAAGAATAATAATCTTTTTCCTCTGCTCTGTGCTCTTAATTCCGAGGCAAGGTGCCTCGGCTACCTGTTTCTCTGCTCTGTTCTCTGTGGTAGCGGTGGCAGGATTTGAACCTGCTGTCGCTCGCTGTCTATACATGGCTCGCTCTTCAGGAAGGAACCTCACGGTTCCTCCCCGATGCTCTCCTCCATACGGATGACTCAGGGGAAATACTTTCCCCTGAGAATATATCCCCTTATCGCAGGCCCAAATCCCCGTTGGCCTGCCATTCGTAGCCTTTAGGCGAAGAATGGTAGCGGTGGCAGGATTTGAACCTGCGACTCCACGGGTATGAACCGTGTGCTCTAACCAACTGAGCTACACCGCCCCACTGGAGCCGGAGACGGGAT
>JBAQMN010000215.1:0-1833 GCA_049302895.1 Actinomycetota bacterium
CTCAGGAAATCTTCAACTGCCTGGAACTTCTCTTGCTGGTCAATGCTCTCAGAGACCACTCCTCGACTCCTTCTTGTCAATTCTATCCCCTTAAATTTTGCACATTTTCACACTTTTCACAACCCCCGATTTTTTCATGCTCGTTTGTTCACATAAAGGAGCCGCTCGGGTGTCCTAAAAAGCGAAAATTGCTAGACTACCGGGGCCGAGGCAAGGTGCCTCGGCTACCATTTCGGGTAGGGTACCTGGCCCCGCCACCGAAACATGGTAGGCGGGGGCACCTTGCCCCCGCTACGATGGTCGACCTGAGCAAAGTGCGGAGCAAAGACCAGGTCAAGAGGTTGAGCAAATCCTGAATACCCGAGCGATTCTCAGAGGAATTTGAGGATCTCGGGGAGAGTGTAGACGACGGCATCAGCCTGTGTCGGTTCATTTTTGGCCTCGTGATCTACCTTTATAGTGAAAGATCCAGCGTTCTTGCCGGTCTGGATATCGATTTCGGTGTCTCCAACCATTATGGAATTCTCGGGTTTTACATTCAGAGCTTGACAGGCTTTAAGAATTAACTCGGGGTGAGGCTTAAGTCTGGTGTTTCCCTCTTGGCCAACCAGAACATGCACATTCTGACTTAAGGAAAAGTAATCCATGATGACCTGAGCCAACTCACGACTACGATTTGTGACCACTGCAACTTTTATTCTGCTTGCCTTGAGCAAGGATAGAAGCTCTTTGGCCCCGCGGTAGATGGTGGTTCGGGTTTGAAAACCGTTCCCGTAAATCTCCCGGTACTCGGGAATGTGTTTTTCGGCCTCGTCGATGAACTCCCTGAGGAGAGGGATCACGCCCACACCGATCAAGGAAATTATCTTTTCCGGAGAGGCCGGAGGGTACCCCAGTCTTTTTAGTAAAGTGTTGACGGCCCATATCACGGCCTTATTGGAATCAACCAGTGTTCCATCCAGGTCGAACAGGACTGCTTCAAACATTCGTGTCTCCATCTCGTAGGCGCGATTTCAATCGCGCACAAGAATGTGAGCGACTAAAGTCGCTCCTACGGATACAGTCTGGACTGGATTTGGTGCCAGAATTTGTCTGCTTTTTCTTTGAGTTCGTCGAGGGTGCTATTATTCTCAATGACGTAGTCAGCCAATTTCACCTTCTCGATATCGGGTAGCTGTGCCATGAGGCGCTGCTTCGCCTCTTCGGCCGTTAAACCCCGCTGCGCCTCGATACGCTTGATACGCGTTTCTTCATCGGCAACAACGACAGCCACAAAATCGACCTGGTCGGTTAGACCTGCCTCGATCAGAAGAGGAGCTCGCAATATAATCACATCTTCCGCTTTCAAAATGTCTCCCAAGCTTCTGAGGTCGTCTTTGACTCTTTTTATGATCGGCGGATGGGTGATCTGGTTCAGTAACTCTAATTTTCCCTTTTCGCCAAAAGCGATCTTGCCCAGTTTCCCACGATCAATGGTTCCATCTGCAGCCAAAATTTCCTGACCGAAGGTGGCTACAAGCCTTCTGTATGGCTCTGATCCTGGAGCAATAATCTCCTTTGAGATCTCATCTGCGTCGATAATCTTAGCGACTTGAGAGGCCAAAAAGGAGACCACCATGCTCTTACCGGATGCCATCCCTCCTGTCAGTCCTATAACAAACACATTTTCACCTAACTTTCTTAAAAAGACTTTCTTAAAAAGAACCGAGGCAAAATGCCTCGGCCACTGGCGATTTACAATTCACGAATTACGAATTGCTTCTAGCGACCTTCCTTCTCCTCCTCTTTTCTCGCCGCTTCCTTCTTCATCTGTTCAAGCACAGACTCAAGAGA
>JBAQMN010000216.1:0-1989 GCA_049302895.1 Actinomycetota bacterium
ATTCCGCTCGTCGTCTGGGCGATAATACTGATTGTTCCAGTCGGTGCAATAGTCGTTGTAGTTGCGTTACGCATGGTTTTGTATCCTTCTTTGTCCCACGAGCTCCCCTTGAAGTTGGGGAAAGACCCTCTTTTTTCACCAAGCTTGGCTGACATTTTGTGAGACTCGTCGGCAATAAACTTCATCAACTTTTCCGCAAATTCAAGAGCTTCCTCAGAATCGTAAGGAATATTTAGCATGATAAGCGCCTCAGCAAGCCCCATCACTCCTAAACCGATTCTTCTGTTTGCTTCGGTTATCTCTTTGATTTGTGGTAGTGGAAATTTATTTACATCAATAACATTATCGAGAAAGTGCACACCGGTTCGAACGAGTTGACGAAGTTTTGCCCAGTCAACTTGACCATTTGAAATCACTTTAGCCAGATTGATTGAACCAAGATTACATGATTCGTAGGGGTGAAGAACTTGCTCACCGCACGGGTTAGTGCTTTCGATCTCACCGATGTGAGCAGTCTGGTTTCGCCGGTTGACTTCGTCGATGAAGACCATACCGGGGTCGCCGGTCTGCCAGTTCATCCGGATTATCAAATCGAAGACCTCGGCGGCGTTCATCTTTCTGACGGCCTGGCCGGTGCGGGGATTTATCAGTTCGTAGTCTTCTTTTTTCTCTACTGCTTCCATGAATCTGTCGGTGGCGGTGACCGAGATGTTGAAGTTTCTTAAGAATCCCTCGGTTGTTTTGGAGGTGATAAATTCGAGCACGTCAGGGTGGTCAATCCTCAGAATGCCCATGTTGGCGCCTCGCCGCCTGCCACCCTGCTTTACCACGTCGGTAGCAACATCAAAAACACGCATAAAGGAGACAGGACCGGAAGCCTGCCCTTTTGTCGACATCACAATGTCTCCCCGCGGCCTCAGTCTTGAAAAACTAAACCCAGTTCCACCACCACTTTGCTGGATCAGAGTTGTGTATTTGACTGCATCGAAGATTTCTCTGAGTGAGTCCCCCACTGGGAGAACAAAACACGCGGAGAGCTGGCCGAGCTCTATTCCGGCATTCATCAGGGTGGGGGTGTTGGGCATAAACTCGAGATTTGCCAACATTTGATAGAACTCTTCCTCGATTTTCTGAACGTCGGCTTGGGGGTCGCTTATCAGATCGCCTGCTGCCACCGCTTTTGCAACACGTCTGAAGAGCTCTCTTGGTGTCTCGATGACGTTTCCTTTATCGTCTTTCAACAAGTATCTTCGGGCCAACACCCTGAGAGTGTTGACGCCCAGTTTGAGATCATTGGGTGCCTTCACAAAGGCTTTTGTGGCGCGAAGTTCCGCCCGCTGCTGGCGGTAGAGGATGTAGGCTTTGGCCACTTCCGTCAGCCCCCGCTTGACGAGGGCGTCTTCGACGACGTCCTGCACCTCCTCAACTCCGGGTGTGATCTCAACGAAACGCTTGCCCAGCAAATCCACAACTTCTCGGGCTATGTCTTCCGCCAGAGTGAGGTCAGGCTTTTTGACCGCACTGAGCGCTTTGAAAATGGCATTGGTTATCTTCTGGGGATCGAAATCGACGATGCGACCGTCTCGCTTTTTTATTTTGGTAATTTTGGTTTCAATAGCCATCTCGCTCCACCTCTCCGAACTCTGCGATTACCTTGTAAATTCTATTCTACCCCCAACAAAAACCTACAGCAATCGTCACACAGGGGACAAGAGGGTGCCCTTTTTAGGCGTATGTTTCGGGAGGACCGGCCATGATTAAACGTTTTCTCAGCAGATACTCGTAGGCGGAGAGAGTGGCTTTTGATCCTTCACCAGCGGCCACGACGATCTGCTTCTGGGGCACATCAGTTACGTCTCCCGCGGCGAAAAGGCCTGGTATATTTGTCAGGCAGCCATGGTCTACCTTAATCTCGTTCCACTCATTTAGCTCTAAATCTTTGGGAACAAAGCTCACATTGGGTTTCAGGCCGATCTCGACGAAAACACC
>JBAQMN010000217.1:0-3287 GCA_049302895.1 Actinomycetota bacterium
GGGGCGGCAGCCGCCCTGATCGCCGCCACCATGCGCCCGGATGCCGTTTATGCCATTGTTTCTCGTGGCGGTCGGCCCGATCTGGCTTCGGAAGCCTTGTCGCGTGTCAAAGCTCCCACCCTCTTGATTGTCGGTGGATACGACGATGTGGTTATTAAGCTGAATGAAGAGGCGTTAGGGAAGATTTCGGCGGAAAAAGAACTTAAGATAGTGCCTGGCGCGACTCATCTGTTTGAGGAGCCGGGAGCGTTGGAAGAAGTGGCACGTCTGGCCAGAGACTGGTTCATCAAGGGATTGGAAGAATAGAAGAAGGGGTGAACCTGGTTCACCCCTTCTATTTGATCATTAAACGATCAGGTTTACGACGGACTTAGAATCGTTTGGGACGATATCCGCCGCCACCGCCACCGAACCCGCGGCCGCCACTTGGGCGCTCTTCTCGCGGTCTGGCCTCGTTGACATTGAGCTTTCGTCCCTCAAAGTCGCTGCCGTTGAGTTTTTCGACGGCAGCTTTGGCATCAGCGTCGCTGCCCATCTCAACAAAACCAAAACCTTTGCTTCGCCCGGTGTGCCGGTCGGTGATGAGATTGACTGAAACAACCGTGCCCGCGTCAGAGAAAAGCTGCTTGAGCTGATCCTCTGTCACTTCGTAGGAAAGATTTCCTACGTAGAGCTTCGTAGCCACTTGGACTCCTCCTTTCTCAGCAAAGCTGACTGTTTTCGGTCCGCTTAGAGAAGCGAACCGGCAGCCACTCGACAGAGCCAAGAACCGCAAACTTAGAGGAACAGCTCGCAAACCGTTCAGCTCTTCCCGAGAAACTTGCATTTTGATTATACCAGAATCTGATTAGCAATGCTTGAAAGCTTTGTTGACTGGAAAATTTGTCGGAAATAGAATTAGGGCATGAATGACGAAGAGCGGCGTTCGTCTAGGATTTAGCTCTGGGGTGTTTGTGTTCGTAGTCGAGGGCTTGGTGATAGAGGAATTCGAAGTGCTCTCCGATTCGCGCGTCGTCGTGGGATTCGCGCAGGGCGGAGACGAGTGGTTTTAACTTCTCCCACATGGTCGTGATCTGTAAGCCAAGGTGATCCATGACGACGTCAACGTCGACAAATTTCTTTTGAACAAGCAGGCCGACCTGCTCAAAGAAGCCAATAACAACCATCGGGTTGTCTTCGGCATCCGGATTTTTGGCCAAATAAGCCTCGTGATCGCCCAGGCTCTTAAAACGGAACTGACTGCGAACCCACTTCATGGCGCGGCGGACATGTTCGTTCTCCAACCACTCGAACAGCTTCATCGAGATATCGACATTTCTTGCCATTCGCATGTGCCTGACCTGGAATAACACGAACATAGCCGTCACGACGAAGGCGACCATAGAAACCAGCGCGGCAAAGCTCCCAATCGTCACTGTTTTCCTCCTGTAAACCATATATCTAGAGCCTGCACAGTGTATTTTCGCATATCTATTGTGGAAAAACCAGGTGCCACAGACGCAGAAACCAGGTATTTACCTAGTTTAAGATTTTGTGTTAGTGGATTAGAATCACTTCAGACAAGAGTGAGACCAGGGCGTGGCTATTTTTTCTTTATAGACAACTCAAGAGGCGCTCAGTGGGATCATTTTGTTAGATTCTTGGTGAAAGGGGAAGGAGGTGTGTGAGGAGGTGATCAAAATGCAGTGGAGCCAAGAATCAGTGACGCATCTAAAGGAACATGTGAACTGGCCGGCTACAGGTTCTCAGATCGTTGAGTCTTGCAACACAATGGCGCACGTGCCAGAGGCTGAGCGTAAACTGGCTATGGGAAGGCTTAACCGGAACAAAACCTATAACACGCCAGAAGAAGCCATGGCCGACCTTGAAAAGTAGTAATATAGGTCAAAACATGAAATTCAGGGCTGTGGCAATCGTCCATAGTTTTATTCTTCTGATTTACCTCGTTCACATCACTGAGGAAAACTTATCAGCATTCTTTTTGAGGCAGTATTTCGGAGTCTGGTTTACCATTGTTACCGTCGCAGGTTTTTTCATCTTTGCGTCGATCGTTCCCTGGATTGCCAGAGGAGAGCTCTGGGCTCTCTATGGCTCGTTCATCTTCGGCATCATAATGATTTTGAATGCTATAATCCACGTCTGGTCAGTTCTGGCCATACGTGACACCCACGGAGCTATCACTGGCATAGGTACCATGATAGTCGTAATTCCGTTCATGTGCCATCTCACCAGAGAAATTCGCTCTCGCTAGTAACAGCGTTTAGAAGACATTTACTTGACACATAGGTGCTAACCATTATAATTCCTTTTGATTGACAATATGCTGTTATGATTATAAGCTCACGGTGAGGTGCTCGAGGTGGATGAGAAGAAAATCTTGATTTCGACTGAGGCTCCTGATTTCGTTCTCGAGTCCCACCAGGGCGAGACGATTCGCCTGAGCGATTACCTGGGCAGGAAACGCGTTGTTCTGGTTTTTCTGAGGGGCTTCTTGTGACCACACTGTCGCGCGCACCTGGATCGGTTGCGGCACGATTATCAGAAGTTTGTGGACAAGGAGGCCGAAATCCTTGCCATCGGGCCCGATAGCATGGAGTCTTTTAAGCGCTATTTTGCTGAGCATAATATTTCCTTTCCCGGTCTCCCT
Organism: Actinomycetota bacterium; assembly: GCA_049302895.1. GTDB lineage: Bacteria > Actinomycetota > JAHEXW01 > JAHEXW01 > JBAQMN01 > JBAQMN01. Next base: position 2,648 of record JBAQMN010000217.1, read on the forward strand.
GACCCTGATCATAAGGTGTCAGACGTGTACGGACAGCAGGTTAAACTGCTGCGATTCGGGCGTTTACCAGCTCTAACAATCGTAGACCGCCAGGGCATCGTTCGATACGCCCATTATGCTGATAGCAGAGACGATATCCCGCAAAATGATCTCGTCCTCAGCGAACTCGACAAAATCCCCTAGAATTTTTCACAATTCCCCAAATTCTTATTGACAAAAACTGCTGTGCCTGCTAACATAGTAACAACTGTTACATTCACAAGTTCACTAAGGGGCGTGGTGAAAATGGCAGATGCAAGCAAGATTTTTCAGGTGTCCTTTACCGCCAGTTGCAAGAATATGAACTGTTCCGCTCCGGAGGACGATTGTTGGGACTGCCTGAGACGTCTCATTTCTGGACCCATCTACGAGATGTTTTCTTACAAATGCAATCTGATTACCACCACGAATCTTTCAAAAAAGTTTGGCTGTTCTTTTCTGGTTACCTGCAAGAAACCTAATTGCGATGAAAATGTGCCACGGAGCATTGCCTGCTGCACCACCAACCCGGACAAGTGCGAACTCTGCCTCCGAACCATAGTTCAGAAGAGCATTCGTGAGCTTCACGGTTTTCATGTGAAAGAAATTCTCGTCGTCTAAC
>JBAQMN010000218.1:0-1854 GCA_049302895.1 Actinomycetota bacterium
TCTTAAGGCAGACTGGGGAGTCGAAGTATGGGGTCTAAGCAATCTATTATTCCTATTGAGAGAATTGAGAAACGGATTATTCAAATTCGCGGCTACAAAGTAATGTTAGACAGTGACTTGGCAGAGCTCTATGGAGTTGAAACCAAGGCCCTCGTGCAGGCAGTTAAGAGGAACATTGAGCGATTTCCTGAAGACTTTATGTTCCAGCTTAATAAAGAGGAGTTCGAAGCTTTGAGGTCACAGATTGTGACCTCAAAAGGACGTGGCGGGCGCCGTTATAATTTGTAAGATTTCGTCGCATGATCGAGTCTCATGAGGATCTGGTTCGAAAACTGGACGAGATGGAACGAAAATACGACGCTCAATTCAAAGTGGTTTTTGACGCCATTCGCCAGTTGATGATCCCGCCACAAAAGCCGCGCCGGCCCATTGGATTTCGGGTGGCGAAAAGGTGAACACCCTCACCTTGATCCTCTCCCATCAAGGGAGAGGGGACTTTGCGTGAACTGCTGTTCGAAGCGTACATCTTGACGTATATTAAGCTATACGTTATACTTATAACTGAGGTGATAGTCGGTGAGTAAGATTATTGGGGTAACAGAGGCACGTTCGAGGCTTAGGGCGATCCTTGACGAAGTAGCAAAGAAGAAGGAATCCTTCATACTGGCGCGGGGTAGCAAGCCGGAGGCTGTGATAATCCCCTACGAAGAGTATCTGGAAACTCAGGAAAGGGCGAAGGAGTTGTGGCAAAGGCGTTTCAGCTCAGCCCTCGGGGAGTCACGGCTGATTTTCAGAGATTGGCTCAAAAGACAAGGCTATGATCCTGATAAACTAACCGAAGATGAAATCTTAAGGATCATCCAGGGTGCCTAGGGCTCGAAGTCGGGTTGTTCTAGATACAAATATTCTCCTCTCGGCAATTCTATTTGGGGGTACCCCTGGTGAGGTTCTTGACCTCTGGCAGAGGGGCCTTTTTGAGCTCGTCATGTCACCAGAACTTCTGGCAGAACTACTTACAAAGCTTCGTTTCAAGTTCGATCTTCCTTCTCATCTGGTGGTGGAGTGGGAGCGCATTGTGAGCGAGAAGGCGATCCACGTCTTGCCTGATTATGTGACCAAAGTCTGTCGTGATCCAGATGACAACAAGCTTCTCGATACATCCTTGGCAGGGAGGGCGACTTATCTGGTGACTGGCGATGAGGATTTACTCTCGTTGAAGACATGGCAGGGAATTAGAATCTTGAAGGCCGCCGACTTCCTGCGAACAGTGAGCAGACGACGGAGCTGAAGAGCTGGGTAAAGCGGTGAAAAATATTCTGCTTTCTGGACAACCAGGGGTGGGGAAGACCACTCTGATTATGAAGATTTTGGCCGAACTTCCATTCAAAGCAAGAGGCTTTTATACGCAGGAGATTAGAGAGAAGGGTATGCGTAAGGGCTTTAAGATCCGCACGCTGGATGGCCGGGAGGGTGTTTTAGCCCATGTGGATAGCCCCAGCTCCCAGCGGGTCAGCAAGTACGGAGTAAATGTTGAAGAGTTTGAGAAAATCGGGGTAAAAGTTCTGGAGGAGGCTCTTGAACAGGGAAGCGCGGTAGTCATTGATGAGATCGGCAAGATGGAGCTATATTCAAAGCGTTTCCGGGAAACACTGCTCAAAGTGCTCGATAGAAGCCCCCTGGTCATTGCAACCATCGGACAGCAAAGGGAGCCCTTTATTGAGCGAGTCAAATCCCGAACTGACGTCGCCATTTTAGCCGTCACTCTGGAGAATCGAGACAGTTTGGTGGACAGGGTTAAGGAGTTGGTATGATTAGCAAACGGGATCAGGTCTTGTATATGTATTCTTGGGGTTA
>JBAQMN010000219.1:0-6718 GCA_049302895.1 Actinomycetota bacterium
CGGACGAACGGCAGAGCGATGCCGCCAAAACTCGATCCACCGCCGATGCAGCCGTAGATCACGTCCGGATACTCCCCGATCTTCTCAAACTGCTTCTTGACCTCAAGCCCGATGATCGTCTGGTGAAGAAGCACGTGGTTGAGCACACTGCCAAGGGAGTACTTGGTACCCTCGTGGGTGACCGCATCCTCCACGCCCTCGCTGATGGCAATACCAAGACTTCCCGGGCTCTCGGGATCCTCCTCAAGAATCTTGCTTCCAGCCTGCGTATTCTTACTAGGCGAAGGAATAACATTGGCGCCCCAGGTCTCCATAAGAATGTGTCGATATGGCTTTTGCTCATAACTCGCCTTGACCATATAGACGGTGCACTCCAGCCCGATGAGCTGACAGGCCAAAGCCAAAGCGCTTCCCCACTGGCCGGCTCCCGTCTCCGTGGCCAGCCTTTTCACCCCTTCCCTCTTGTTGTAATAAGCCTGGGCGATGGCCGTGTTCGGTTTGTGGCTTCCAGGCGGCGAACCTCCTTCGTACTTATAGAAAATCTTCGCCGGAGTTCCCAGAGCTGCTTCCAGCTTCTTCGCCCGATAAAGCAGGGTAGGCCGGTAGAGATGGTAGAAGCTTAATATCTCCTCGGGGATATCGATCCATCGCTCCTGGCTCACCTCCTGCTCAATCAGGCCCATGGGGAAGATGGCCGCCAAATCCTCCGGCCCCGCCGGCTTCATCGTCCTGGGGTTTATCGGCGGATCCAGAGGCCTCGGCAGATCCGGGAGGACGTTGTACCACTTAGTGGGCATCTCCTCTTCTTCCAGATGAATCTTGGTTACTTCTTCCGCATTCACTTTCACATCACTCCTTTCCATAACTCTGCTATCTTTACCTTTATGTTTTTGCTACGCATTAGAACCTCGCCTACCAAAATCGCATCAACTCCCAGACCCTTGAGCCACACCACATCTTCTCTGGTAGAGATACCACTCTCACTCACTATAACCTTCTCCCCCGGTATCTCCTTAATCAGCCGCTCTGTAACAGAGATATCTACCTGGAAGGTCTTTAAGTCCCGGTTGTTTATGCCAATCACTCGGGCCCCCGCCTCAAGGGCTTTCTTTAGATCTTCCTCGCTCCGAATCTCCACCAGAGCACAGAGTCCCAGTTTGTGGCAGAGTTCAGTCAGTTTCCTTAGCTCTCTTCCTTCCAAAATGCTTGAGATCAACAAAACGGCATCGGCGCCGTAGACTTTCGACTCGTAGACCTGATATGCCTCCAGAATGAAATCTTTCCTGAGGATGGGCAAGCCCGCCGCGGCGGGCAAGGAAGTCTCCGCCCTGACCTTTCTCAAATCGTCCAGACTTCCCTGGAAATACCTGGAATCCGTCAAAACCGACACAGCCGAAACCCCACTCTTCGTGTAAATCCTGGCAAGCTCGACGGGATCGAAATCCTCCCTTATAACCCCCCTCGAGGGCGAGGCTTTCTTAATCTCAGCTATGAAACTTAAGCCCGGCGCCTTCAAGGCGCTCTCAAAATCCCTTCTTACCTCTGAAGACACTACTTTTTCCTTAAGAATTTTGAGAGGCATCTCTCTGTTCCTCGACTCAAGCTCCTCTCTTTTGTTCTGAAGTATCTCGTGTAGAATCACTTTACGCCTTCCTGCTGAACTCGACCAATCTTTTAAGCTTTCTATGTGCTTCTCCACCATCAATGGACTGAGCAGCTAATTCTATTCCCTCTTTCAGATTATTAACCCTGTCCGCCGCCGCCAGTGCCGCCGCCGCGTTCAAAAGAACCACGTCCCGGCGAGGACCATTCTTTCCTCTTAGAACGTCCCGAAGCATCGCTGCGTTCTCTCTTGCTGAACCCCCTTTTAACTCGTAATGCTTTGCTCGCCTCAGACCAAACTCCTGGGGCGTCACACTATAGGTCTCAACAGAACCATGATGATACTCGGAGATGATGCTCTCGCCCGTATTTGATATCTCATCCAGGCCATCTCCGTGTACAACCAGGGCATGTTTACTCCCCAGATTTCCCAGAACCGTAGCGAGCGTGGCAGTCAGATTCCTGTCATAAACCCCGACCACCTGGCAACTGGCGCCGGCCGGATTGGTCAGAGGACCAAGAATATTAAAAACTGTTCGAATCCCCGTCTCCTTTCTCGCCGGCATAACAAACTTCATCGCCTGGTGAAATAGGGGCGCGAACAAGAAGCCGATTCCGACCTCGTCGATGGCTTTAGCAACCGTTTGAGGAGGCAAATCGAGTCGTATCCCCAGAGTCTCCAGAACATCAGCGCTACCACAGTGGGAAGAAACGGAGCGATTTCCGTGCTTGGCTACGTGAACTCCCGCTCCGGCTACCACAAAGGCCGCCGCGGTAGAGATGTTAAAGGTGCCTGACAGGTCGCCGCCGGTACCACAGGTATCGATAACCAACTCTTGTCTTGGTCGAACCCGAGTTGATTTCTCCCGCATGACACTGGCGAAGCCAGTGATCTCTTCCACGGTTTCACCTTTCATTCTCAGGGCCGTGAGAAACGAAGCGATCTGAGCGTCGGTTGCCTTGCCACTCATGATCTTGTCCATAACGTCCGAGGCCTCGTCCTCAGACAGGTTCTGACCGTCTATAACCTTCTTTATTGCCTCTCTTATCATCCCTCTCACCTCCTTTCTAATTCGTAATTCGTAATTCGTAAAGCGTAAAGCGTACTAAAACGTACCGCTCAAAGATTTCTTCAGTCTTCAGTCTTCAGTCTTCAGTCTTTTCAGCGGACCTAAAGGTCCGCCTCTACATTAAAACCTCGTAGAGGTCGACCTTTAGGTCGACTCTTCAGTCTTCCGTCTTCCGTCTACAGTCTTCAGTCTATTTAAAAAGTTCTTCAGTATCTTCTTGCCCTCCGTTGTCAGTATCGATTCCGGGTGAAACTGAACACCCTCCAGGGCAAACGCTCTGTGTCTTATCCCCATGACCACCCCGTCCTTAGTTTCCGCCGAAATCTCCAGACACCCTGGTAATGTCTCCCTTTCCACAATCAGAGAGTGATAGCGTGTCGCTACAAAGGGATTTGTTACACCTTTATAGATCGTCTGGCCGTCGTGCAGAATCTCCGATGTCTTCCCGTGGACAGGATAATCTCCCCGAATAACCTGGCCACCAAGAGCTTGAGCGATGGCTTGATGTCCCAGACAAACCCCCAGAATAGGAATCTCTCCGCCGAGCTCGCGAATGATTTCCATGGAAACGCCGGCTTCATTTGGAGTGCAGGGCCCCGGAGAAATGACAATATAGTCCGGCTTAAGCTCTCTGATCTGAGGAACTGTGATCTTATCGTTCCGAAAGACCCTTATGTCCTGCCCGAGCTCCCCAAGATATTGAACCAGGTTATAGGCGAAAGAGTCGTAATTATCAATAACTAAGAGCATCCTTCTCACCCCGCAACCGAAATCCGGAAGAGCAAAAACATCCCCAGAATATAAATTCCGATTAAAAGCAAAGAATCCGGAACAAGCAGGAAATACTGTTTCTCAGCCCTGAAGACAAGTCCGATGACCCCGACGCTCATCAAAATCAGAAGAACTAGAGCTGTTGCGATATGTGCTCCTGAAACAGCGCCGAGTAAAGACCCTTGCCGAAATGCTATGTCAGTTAAGAATAGGATGAAGATGTTGAAGGCGTTACTCCCAAAAAGATTCCCTACGGCCAGATCGAAAGCTCCTATCCTGATGGCCGAGAGCGAGACCGCCAGCTCAGGTGCCGAAGTGACCAGCCCCAGAAACAGTGTTCCCATAAAGGTCATCCCGATCCCCGTCTGAAGAGCGATGGTTTTGGCTGAGGAAACGAGCAAGGGGGCGGCAACGCCAATGGCCAATGTACCAGCCACGAAGCCGATTGTCGCTCCTCTTAAAGACATTTCCCCTAGCCTGACTCTCACATCTGAAAGCTCTGGAGCTAAGAGTTTCTCTCGTTTCTGGGCCTGCTCATGCCTGAACAGTGTCCACATAGCAGTCAGATAGATCACAGCCAGCATTATGGTATCGATTCCCACCCTGAACACCTGAACGTTCAGTCGGACAAGAATAAAAATAGCCGTGAGGGCTGTTAACAGCATGGCCAAAGTCGCTGTCGCTGCGTGAGCCAGTGTAACTTCACGCAGGAGGGAGGACCTGCGATAAACTCGCTGATAAACGAGACCAATAATTGCCAGCACCAGCATGTTAGCCATCCCGCTTCCGAGAATATCCCCAACCGCCAGATCCGGTACGCGGATTACCGCCGCACTAATATCAGAAACAACCTCAGGCAGCGAGGTGGCCGCTGCCACCAGCACAACGCCTATCCATAGACCGGACAGCCCCGTCTTCCTGGCTATAAAATCGCCATACCTCGCTAGGTATGTGCCGGCAATGACCACTATTGCCGCGCTGATAAGAAATTGTGCAAAGCTCATCCTAAATTCCTTTCTCCGCCAGGCGGACTGCCGCGAGAAGCGCCTGCGCCTTATCGACTGTCTCCTGATACTCTCGCTCTGGTTGGGAGTCATAAACTATGCCGGCGCCAGCTTGCACATACGCTTTCTTCTCATTGATAATGATGGTGCGAATAGTTATGCAGGAATCCAGATCGCCAGAATAGCCAAAGTAGCCGACGATTCCGGCGTAGGGTCCTCTTAGGGTTGGTTCCAACTTATCAATGATCTCCATCGCTCTAATTTTCGGAGCACCGGTAACCGTTCCCGCCGGAAAGCAAGCCCTTAGAGCATCGAAGGCATCCTTTCCAGGAGCCAATTTTCCGCTGGCATGGGTGACGATATGCATGACGTGCGAAGCCTTTTCAATATACATCAAATCGTCAACTTTGACAGTAGCCGGCGCACAAACTCTCCCCAGATCGTTTCGACCCAGATCAACCAGCATAATGTGCTCGGCTCTCTCCTTTTCGTCCTCCAAAAGTTCCTGTTCCAACCGTTCGTCTTCGTCTTTAGTCTTTCCCCTGGGACGTGTGCCGGCGATGGGACACGTTATGGCTCGGTCCCCCTGCACCTTTACCAGCGGCTCGGGAGACGAACCGATGAGTTCGAGACTGTTAAGTTTGAGGTAGTACATGTAGGGAGCTGGGTTTATAGTTCTCAAGGCTCGGTATATGTCAAAAGTGGGGGCAGAGACAGGGGTGGAAAAGCGCTGCGACAGCACAACCTGCAGGACGTCCCCTCCACGAATATACTCTTTGGCTCTTTCCACCGCTCTCAAGAAATCTTCCTTAGCTATGTTGGATTCGACCGCTCCTCCCTCGTTTGAGAAAATGACCGGTGGCTCCGCCACCGACGAAGAGGTTTTAATCCGCTTGACAAGCTCATCTATCCTGGCAACCGCCTGGTCATAAACGCTTTCAAGTTCGTGAACCTGAGTATTGGGCTTGATATGCGTGTTCACCACAACTTTCATCCGGTGTTTTAGGTGATCAAAGATGAGAATGGAATCGGTGAAGAAAAAGACCATCTCCGGCAGCGTCAGATCATTCCGAGCTTCTCTCGGAACATCCTCGAAATATCGGATGGCGTCGTAGCCAAGATATCCGACAGCCCCACCGTAGAAGGGCGGGAAATCCTCGTATCTCACCGGGTTGTACGAGTTTATAAGCTCTTTTATCACGCTTAGCGGATCCGAAACGTTTTCGATCCTTTTGGTAGTTCTTCCCATTCCGTCCCGAATTTCGACCGTTCCCTGTTTGCAGACAACGATTAGATAGGGACTGTTTCCCAGAAACGAGTAGCGTCCGAACCTCTCTCCCCCTTCAGCACTCTCAAGAAGAAAGGCGTACTTGCTTTCCTTAAGTTTATGAAAAGCCGAAACGGGAGTGTCCACGTCGCAAATGATCTCCCGATAAACAGGGATCAAATTATACTTTTTTGCCAAATTCTTGAACTCTTTCCTGGTTGGTTTGAACATTCTTTCACCTATAAATAAAAAAAACCTCTCGTCCAAGGGACGAGAGGTCAAATCTCTACGAGTCGTAGACCTCACGCGGTGCCACCCTACTTCCCTCCCGACAAAGTCGGGGGGACACCTCTACAGAGTACATCCTAATGAGTTGTCAGTTCATATAAGACACTCTCCCAACTACGAACTCATGACTCCGAACTCATTGGGCGATACTCCCCTTCTTTTAACGGTGAAGGTCTCCGACAAAGCCTACTTACATAGCTCTTAGTTTGTCGTTATTAGTTCTTCGTCAGACTAATAACTAAGCACTAGCGTTCGGTTTGCGCCTCCGAGGTCCATTCAACTAAGAACACGGTGCCGCGCTCACAGCAACACGCAGCTCTCTGGAACCTCTTCTTAGCCTACTAATCCTCTTCACAGGCTTTAGAATATTGAATTTGAAACAAATATAACATAGATTATTGACCTCTGTCAACCATTTTTTTGAAAACGTAAGCATCTCCTAATAACTTCTTTCCTTAAATAAATTGGCTTAAATCTTCCCAAGCAGGATTAAACTGGGTTATCAAATTGATCTTCCAATCCTGAAATAAATTCAGGACAGGTCTCTATGCCAGTTTTTCAATTGTTTTTCTCTTGTTATTGCACCCTCTATATCATTTGTTGTCTCATAGTAAACGAGTTTTGCAAGATTATATTTTTTTGTAAAGCCTTCTATCAACTTATTTTTATGTTCAAACATCCTCCGGATAAGGTCGTTTGTTACTCCTATGTAAAGC
>JBAQMN010000220.1:0-5518 GCA_049302895.1 Actinomycetota bacterium
TTATTAAACTGGTTTAATAAACATCTCCATAATACCGCTAACCACCAGTGTAAACGAGACCTTCCCAGCACACATCTATGATTAATATGCCCGCAATGACAGATAGTGCCAGGCATAAACGTATTGACATTAGTCTCATAGAATAGAGTCGACCTAAAGGTCGACCTGCCTATGGCAGGCGGACCTTTAGGTCCGCACAGTTCGCTGTCTTTGGCGGGGCTCGCAATGACCGTAAAGAAAGGGTGGACAGAGACGTCCGCCCCTACACAGAAACACGTAGGGGCCGACCTCTGTGTCGGCCCGTCTCTTCCTAGAGCGAGGGTATTCAGGGTAAGCGAACTGTGAATGCCCGAGCGTTAGAGCCAGTAGCGGAGCACGGCGGAGAGAATCGCTTGGGCGATTTTCTGGCGGAAGGATTCGTCCTGAATAAGCAGAGAATCTTCGGGATTAGAGACATGAACAGGCTTAACAACCACCGCCGGCATTTTTGTTCCCTTGAGAATGGGTAGATTCTTGCCTTCGGTACCATTATCAGGGAGAGGGAGAAGAGATGTCAGTCCCTCCTGAATAAGCTGGGCCAGTTGCTTTGAGCGAGCTGAAAAGTAGTCTCCCGTGGCAAAATAAAGACACTGGGTTCCTCTTTTTCGCTCATCATCTGCTCGGCCAAGGTCGAGGCTGATCAAAAGGTCGACTTCCTTTGCGTTGGCCATTCTCGCCTTCTCACCGACTTCGGTTACCCCCGCTTGATGAAGATAAAAGACCTGAGCGCCCCTCTCCTCAAAAAGTCGGCCCAACCTTCTGGCGATGTCCTCCACGAATTTCCCTTCGCTGAAATCAACGGCCAGGCGCCTGTCCTGGAGCTCGCTCGCCAGGGAGGGTTCCTGAATCTGTGGCTCCAGACCACGCTCCCAGACGCTGGTGATGCCGCCGGATTTCACTCTCTTCTGAAGATTGTCCATAGCTCGAATGGAGGTCTCGCCGAATATGCCATCCACCGGCAGGCCGACGTTCTTCTGAAACTCCCTCACAGCCTTGTCTGTCTGGCTGCCAAAAACACCGCTCACTCTACCCGCGTTAAAGCCAAGATCGTTAAGCGTAGCCTGGATTTCACGAACGTCGTCTCCGCGGAAAGGTGGCTCTCGGAAATATAGCTGTCTATCGCCAAGTCGATAGGACGCCTCGACCAGCTCGTGCCAGGTTTCGGGACCGACGACTCCGTCCACTTCGAGATTGCGCTTCTGCTGGAAAGTTCGTACAGCCCTCTCGGTTTCGGGACCGAAGATGCCGTCGATACCCGTTCTCCCCAGGCTGAATCCCAGTCGGGAGAGCTTGGCCTGGATATCGACAACCTTTCTTCCCCGGTCCCCTGTCTTAACTAATATCATGCACTTCATTCTATCGGAGCTAACCAGGGTTTTCAATCGTGCCGGTGTTCGTGCTCGTGAGTCAGGTGACGGTGGCGATGAGCATGAGCGACGGCTCCATGGCGGTGAACATGAAAGTGGGCAAGATTTGCCTTGATGAGGAGTTCTTCGTCCAAAAGAAGCTCATCGGGTTTTCCTTCAGCCAGAACCTGATGATTCTCGCCCAGGATATAGACGCGATCAGCGATCTCGGAAACGATGCTGAGATCGTGGGTGGCTGTGACAATCGTCTTTCCCGCTTGATTCAGCTCGACAATGGAGTCAACAACCCATGCCTGGGTGCGCGGATCGAGCCCAGCTGTCGGTTCGTCCAGGAGCAGAACCTCTGGATTGTACGAGAGAACGGATGCGATGGCCACCTTCTTCTTCTCACCCCCACTCAGATTGTACGGGTTACGCTGGGCGATCTTGTCTATATCAAGGGCTTCCAAAACGTCGTTTACCCGGCGGGTGGCTTCATCGTGAGACAGGTCGAGCTGAATAGGGCCGAAGGCCACCTCGTCGAAGACGGTGGGGGAGAAGAGCTGGACATCGGGATTCTGGAAGACCAGGCCGACGCGGCGGCGAAACTCCCGGCTGAACTCTCCCCCGTTTAGGTTATCTTCGGTCAAAGGGTGCCCGAAGGCCTTGACAGTTCCGGCAGATGGGAAAACCAAGCAATTCAGCACGTGAAGCAGGGAAGATTTACCGCTTCCATTGGCACCGAGAATAGCGATCTTTTCCCCCTCAAAGATCCTCATGCTAACATCCTGAAGGGCACGAATCTTATCAGCATAGAAATAGCTGATGTTTTCAATTTCAAAAACCAAATCTTTCAATCTCAGTTCCCCCTCTACTGTGAGATTGCCACGCCCCGACAAGTCGGGGCTCGCAATGACGATTTGGTTCTCGACTAAACCAGGCGATAATTCAGCCAGAGCGTAGCAACAAACAGGCCGATGGTAAAACTACCCCAGAGGTAGTCCACCACTCCTACTCGAAAGACACTTAACGTTTTTGCTTCTCCATTAAACCCCCGAGATAGCATAGCCAGATAGACCCCCTCACTCAAGTGCTGAGATTTTCTGAAGAGAGTGGCCACTCTCGAAGCAATCCATGCCCGACCCTCCACGCTCTTAAGCGGCCTAATCGTCCGGCTCTTCCGTGCCAAGTGCATCTCGGAGATGGTTTTTAAAAACAGAAAAATGTAGCGATAGGTGATCTCTAAAATAACGATGAAGGTTTGGGGGACGTAAAAGACCCGCAGGGCTCTCATGATCGACTGCCACCTCGTAGTAAGAACAAGTAGGACGGCAAAGGAAACAGAGGTGGCAACCCGGCTTATGAGCAGGACGGCTGTTCTCACGCCTTGTTCGGTGATAGCCAAAGAACCGACGGTAACCAAGGGTTTTCCTGGCGTAACAACGTTGAAAAGGGCCGGAAAAGCAATAACCCCGGTAAAGATGGGAATAAAGAGCCACACGCGCTTTAAGAAGAAACCTAAAGGAATGTCGGAAAAATAGGCCAGAGCAAGGGTAAAAAGGTACAAAGCTATTATAATCTCCACATGGCGGGCCAGGGCCACGGCCACAAGCAGTGCCAGGAAAGAGACCACCTTAACCCGGGGGTCTAACTTCTGAAGAAAAGCCTCCCTGCGAGCGTATTGCTCGGAGAAGATAGCCTCTTCCAGTAGAGATTCTATCCCAACCAGTGTCTTCTCAATAAAACTCGGCTTGCCGGCAGACCTGGCACCTGTATGGTCAAAATCAATCTCTTCTTTCTTTGTCAGCCAATCCGGCAAAGTTCTCGAATTCATGATAAGTTCTTTTCTCCGTCCTTCTCCTCTTTTTTAGCTAAGAATCTTCCAAGCAGATAAACTATGGCGACCACGATGGCCACGCCAACCAAAGCCGAGACTATGTAGGCGAGGCTGCTCTTGAAAAAAGGAGCTCCTCTCCATCCCCGAAAGCTGTAATCAGGCAGGGGAGCGTGCCAGATATCCGACAGGCGAGCCAGCCCCTTAGGAACGTAACCGACCAGCCCTTTTATTTCTTTGGTTCCCCATTCACCCCAGGCGGTTCCAGCCGCCAGAAGACCTAATGGAGTGAGGATCATAAAGATCAGAAGACCTATCCAGAGTTTGGCGTTGCTTTTCACATGCTTCACACACATGATTCTTGCCCTCCTAAACCTTAGCCTCAACAGTTTTAGGCCCTTTTTTTCTCCTTGGCTGATAGAGCTCGAGCAAGGGCTCCTCGGAACGCTGCAAATAAGCCACCACACCAGCCGTAATCATCGCCTCGATAACCCCAACAACGAGAAGGTGTGGAATAATCATGGCTGGAATTGCCACTGAGAGCGGATAAGGAGCATAAAGAGCCACTCCTTTGGCCGTGTGGAAGAGAGTCGGTTGCAATCCTAACTCGATGGCGGTGGCCAAAGCGCTAACGTTCAGGCCAGCATAAGCCCCAACTCCCGCTCCTATCCAGCGCAAAGGGGAGGAGGGCTTGGCGCAAGCGCTTATCGCCCGGTAGACGTAGTAGCCAACGAAAGGAAGCAAAAAGGCCAGGTTAAAGGAGTTGGCACCGATAGCCAAGATCCCACCGTCGCCAAAGAAGAGCGCCTGGACAATCAGGGCAATCGATACCCCAATCACTGCCGCCCAGGGGCCAAGAACGATAGCGACCAGGGTGCCGCCCACTGCGTGACCGGTCGTCCCCCCGGGAAGGGGAATATTGAACATCATGATAGTGAAAGAAAAGGCCGCACCAACAGCAAGAAGGGATACGTGCCTGGCTTTCAGGGATTTTTTAACTTTCTGAACAGCTCTTATCCAGATAGGCATCATAGCGGCGAACATAACACCGCTTGTCTGTGGGCTCAAATAACCATCAGGTATATGCATTTTCCCTGTCCTAAACTAGTTCTTTTCCCGTCGTTGTCATCGTAAGCTTGCCGTGTTTTACACCCTTGGTTCCAATCAATTTATCCGCGGCCTTCTTGACTTCACTGCTCTTTCCCTTAACAACCAAAACCTCAAGACAGTTGTGTTCGTCTAGATGTATGTGAAGTGTAGAGATGATTAAAAGATGTAGGTGGTGCTGGAGATCCGTCAGTCTATCTGATAGATCCCTCGTTTCGTGATTATAGACCAGGGTGATCGTTCCCACCGTTTCTTTTCCGGCCGATTCCCATTCCTCTTCGACAAGCTCGTTTCGAACCAGGTCGCGCACGGCTTCAGAACGATTTGCATAACCCTTTTCCGAAATTAGTCTGTCGAATTGTTTAAGCAGTTCAGAATCCATGGAAAGGCCGAATCTGACTGTTTTACCCATTACTCCTCCTTCAAACGAGAGCCTGGTAGCTTAAAGGTGTGTTACTATTATTAAAAAAGTAACACACACAACCCCACAAAGTCAAGCATTCCCACAAAAATATTTAAAATTTTTGATTTCTTGCAGGGACCGAGGCAAGGTGCCTCGGCTACTGGCGCTATCGTTTCTGCGAGGCGAGTTTGTCGGCAGACATTTTCTCAAGAGCGAGGGTATTCAGGGTAAGCGAACTGCCAACTCACTTCCTCCCCATTGAGGGGGAGGATAGAGGTGGGGGTGACCCATAGTTGCAGGGCACCCTCCCCTAGCCCCTCCCCTCAAGGGAGGGGAAGGCCAAAATCTCGAGGTTATCTTTGATCTCGCTGATGGAATTGAGGGTTTTGGAAGAGGCGAATTCGTGGACGGATTTGCCGAGAAGATCGGCCTGGCGTAAACCCTCATCGTAATCGATCAACCCTAACACCTGCTCATTCACCAAACCAGCCAGAACAGTTTTCCTGTCGTCCTCGCTCTGAATCTTGTTTCCGACGAACAAAACTTCACGGATTCCGATATCGCGAGCTAACGCCTCGATTCTCTTTGCCAGGGCCAGACTCCTCTGCCCGGGCTCGACCATGACAATCAAGGCATCCATGGCCTCGACAGTGCCGCGTCCCAGATGCTCGAGGCCAGCCTCCATATCCAGGATAACCACTTCGTCTCTTTCTATAATGAGGTGCCTCATCAGATTCTTAAGAAGAGTGTTCTCGGGGCAGGCGCATCCCTCTCCTCCGACCATGATGG
>JBAQMN010000221.1:0-3062 GCA_049302895.1 Actinomycetota bacterium
GGGAGGAACCGTGAGGTTCCTTCCTGAAGAGCGAGCCTTGTATAGACAGCGAGCGAGGGTTAGGGGAGGGTGGCTATAGATAATTCTTGGTCACCCCCACCTCTATCCTCCCCCATCAAGGGGGAGGAATTAGTTTTTAGTAGGGGCCGACCTCTGTGTCGGCCCGCCCTAGATGAGGCGGGAGAAGAACTGGAGAAGGACGCTGGGGTGGGCTAGAACCTGAGCTGGCTTGGCTATGAGAAGCGCTGTTGAAGCGATAATCGCCGAAGCGGGAAGGAAGAAGAGCTGCGCCAGGATAGTTCCTCCGATCTTTCCCGCCACCAGGTACCAGACCATGATTTTCACGTCGTCAGGATTGCGTTCCCCGTGGACAGCCTGATCGGTAATGAGGGAAATGATTGGGTCGACCACTATAACCAGAAGTAGGGTAGCGATACCATTTATAACACCACTCAGGTTGTCGGCGGTCAGACGATACTGGGGGATCAGGGCACCTGAATAGATGGTTGACAGAACCCCCGTTGTGTAGATGCCCACCAGAATGGCGTTGGCGATCAGAAATCCCCTGGGAATAGAGCTTCCCCTGAGAGTGCCGGGTTTCGCCAGCACCGGCTTCCGCAGGGATTCGGCAAAAGAGACCACCGCCCGGGCTCTGGCCATGCGGAAGAATACCTTTATCACTGAACCCTCCCTCTCGAAGGCCTGCAAAATCTTGGTAAAGATTTCGATGAAGGTTGGAACGAGGAGGGCTCCGATGACACTGCCGATGGTGGAGGCCAGGATTATGTACCGGAATTTCCAGGCTAAAGGAATCAACACCGAGGCGGGAACGGAGTGAGATTGTCCTAAAAGAGCTTGGTCAACAATGCTTCCCGTCAAGGGGGCTTGAACGGTGTTGAATAAACGGGTAAAGAGGGCGATTAGTCCCCAGAGAGAAAAGGCGATACCCACCTTTCTTACTCTGACCGCTGCCGTGCGTGTTCCGTAGTAGAGGGAGTCAGCGATGTGAAGAAGCCCGGTAAGGACCATTACGAAGATAACTCGGCTCAAGGCGCTTCCTTGAGGGCCTGGATGACTTCTTCGCTGGCAAAAAAGGAGTGCTCTTCGGTAGGGAACTTTCCCTTCTTGACTTCTTTGACATAATCGCGGAGGGCGCTCTTAATAGCTGGTCCGAGCCTGGCGTACTGCTTGACGAACTTGGGAACAAATTTCTCATATAAGCCCAAAAGATCCGGTGTGACAAGGACCTGGCCGTCGCAGAAGACTCCTGCGCCGATTCCGATGGTGGGAATGGAAACAGTCTCGGTGACAATCTTCGCCACCTGTGCGGGAACCTTTTCCAGAACGATGGAGAAGCAACCCGCCTTTTCGAGAATCTTAGCGTCTTTGATAAGTTTCTTTGCCTGCTCGATGGTTTTCGCCTGAAGCTTGAATCCGCCCAGCTGGTGAACGGATTGGGGAGTCAAGCCCAGATGCCCCATGACGGGAACACCCATGTCGACTATGCGCCGGGTGGTCTCGGCGACCTCTTCGCCGCCTTCAAGTTTAACCGCCTCGGCTCCCGCCTCCTGAACAAAGCGACCGGCGTTTCGCATGGCCTCCTCGGCGGAAACCTGAAAGCTCATGAAGGGCATATCCCCGACGACCATGGCTCTTCTGACTGCTCTGGCGACCGGACGGGTGTGGTGGAGCATGTCTTCCATGGTCACCGCGAGAGTGTTATCGTAACCGAGGACGACCATGCCCAGCGAGTCGCCTACCAGAATTATGTCGATACCGACCTCGTCGATGGCGGCCGCAGTGATGTAGTCGTAGGCGGTGAGCATGGTTATCTTCTCGCCCTTTGCCTTCATTTCTAAGAGATCTGGTACGGTTACCTTACTCATGCTTTCACTCAAGAATCTGGATAAGGGCTTCTGCTCTCTCAGGATTTATGGTGCCTTTCTCGCGGGCCAATTTGACCGTATATCTGCCAAGCAACTTATAAAGATCGGTGCTTTCCGGGGCCCTTTTCTCCAGAGCTTCCAGATGCTTTCTTACCGTCCCGACGTCTCCTCGAGCAATCGGCCCGGTCAGCGCTTTAGCGGTTCCGTAGTTCTCCATGTTATCAAGGGTTCCCTTAAGCAGAGGAAGGAAAGCCTTGATGGCCGTTTTTGGGGGAATTCCGATGGATTCGTAGATCGCCTCCCCGTAGCGGACAAGTGTTACAAAATAATTACACACAGCAGAGGCCGCTGCGTGATAGAGCGGCTTGTCCTCGTCTCTTACCAGAACCCCTTCTCCGCCTAAGGTTTCGACTATCTGCCTTGCCAGGGGGAGCCCTTTGTCGTCAACGGTTATCCCGAAGACAGAGCCCGGAAGATGTTCTATGGCCGTGTCAACGCTGGCAAAGGACTGCATCGGGTGAATGCTGCCGATTCTTGCTCCGGCTCCCTTAGACGAGTTCAGAACGTTGTTGGAGAGCGCCCCGCTCATGTGGAAAACCGCGTCTCCGGGCTTGAAACCCCCACCCACGGCGATGGCCTCGCAGACCTTCTCGATCTGGTCGTCGGAGGTGGTGATAAAGATGAGATTGCCCATAGAGGCAGCCTCGACCACATCGGTAGTGATAAATCCGCCCGTGTAGAGACGAGCCGCCTCCAGGGTCTCCATGTGACGAGCGGCGATGGCGGATATCTCGTATCCTCCCTTTTCCTTCAGCAGATAACCAACAGCCGTCCCGACCGTCCCCGCCCCAATAATCGAAACTTTATAGCTTTTCATACGAAATAAATCCCTTGTGCAATATATATTGACTTGATTATACCATAAGGCTGGGCGCTGTTAGGGGTGTGAAGCTTTTTACTCGTGCAGCTTCTGTATCTTGAGATAAGCTTTCAGTATGTCTTGGCGAGTTACCATTCCAACCAGGGTATTGTGATCAGCTGGATTAACCACGATCACCCGTCCAATCTTATACTTGTCTAATAAATCCAAAGCTTCTCTTGCCTGGTCTTTTGGGAAAAGCGAAATAACATTCCTTGTCATGATCTCACCTACTTTAACTTCGTCTCTCTTATCCA
>JBAQMN010000222.1:0-3548 GCA_049302895.1 Actinomycetota bacterium
CCTCTACATTCTTTTTGCGGACCTAAAGGTCCGCCTCTACATTCTTTTTGCGGACCTAAAGGTCCGCCTGCCATAGGCAGGTCGACCTTCAGGTCGACATTCTCTCTTCTCCGTAGGGGCGACTTCAGTCGCCCAATGGTGTCCGAATAAATTCGGACCTACGGGTGCGGGGCCTCGCCTTTGTTGCCCAATATTTTGAGGGCTTTGTTTATGTTTAATGTAATTATATCCGTTTTTCTTTCCTGATAGAAAGAGACCTCGCTTCTTCTTGCCGGCGAGACCACAATGCAAGAAAAAAAACTTCGAGAGCTCCGCACCCTGTTGGCGTTCTCAACCACCAGCAAATCGTCCAGAACATCCCCCGCATACACACAAACCTTACTACCCATAACCTTAGCCAGCTTAAGAAGAGCCCCCGGCAGCGGCTTTCTCATGCTTTCGTCCGCCTCTCCATCGGAAATGATCTGATCCGGACGAATTTTATCCAGAATTCCCGCCCGCTCCAGAGCAACCCCCGTTTCTTTACGGGTTCTACCTGTCAGAATGGCCGCCTTAGGGTAGAAAGGCTCCAGGATTTGGGCATCCAGGAGAACTTTTTCACGGTTCAAAAGGCCCTTTTCCTTGACCAGAGACGGCTCGAAGCCATACAACCTCTGGCAATAGTCGATTCCCCCGTAGAATTCCTGAAAAATCCGGCGTATCTTGGACTGATCCCACTCTCTGTCAATCTCTTGCCTCTCTCCCTCGGTCAAACGGCCCAGAGCCAGGAGCTTGGCGGCCTTCATCCCTCCTCCCTGATGGCGAACGTCGGTGGTGAAATCCTCGAGGCTCTCACCCTGCTCTCGAAGAACATCGAAACTGCGGGTGGATAGCTCCTTTGATTTTGCAAGGTAAAAGAGGACGGCTCCAGATGTGAGATCCCAGTCGTTGTTGAACCCGCCGGCTAACTTAAAAAACTGGGTCTCTTCCGGAGTAACAAGAACTTCCTCTCCGGAGAAACCCATAACCTTGGAAAAATAGTACTGAACAGTCTGGCTGATGGCCACCCGAAAGGACGAAGTCACATCGAGGATTACACCATCTATATCAAGGATAAGGCCGTCAACCTTAGTCAACTGAGCGATCCTATCTTCTCTCACCCACACATCCGGCCTTACCTCTCTATAACTCATATAATTTTCTGCAACGCCTCTAAAAAGTTATCATTTTCCTGCTGGGTTCCGACAGTCACCCTCAGACAATTCTCAAGCCCAGGCTTATGGCTGAAATTTCGTAGCAAGATGCCCTCTTTAACCAGGCTGTCAAAAATCTCACCCGCGTCTCTCTCTGTCCTGAACAAAATAAAGTTCGTTCGGGACGGATAAGCAGTCAGACCGGACATCTTCTTGAGCTCTCTGAAAAGTCTTTCTCCCTCCTTAATTATCTCTTCCACAGCGCTATCCAGAAGGTGTCGTTTTGAAAAGACGATCTCGGCCACCATCTGGGAAAAGGCATTCACATTGTAAGAAAGTTTGACCCTTTGAAGCTCACCTACAAGTTCTCGGTTGGCCAGAAGATAGCCAACACGCAGACTTGCCAGACGAAACGCCTTTGAAAAGGTCTTCACAATAGCCAGGTTAGGGCTCTTGGGCAATAGGTTAAGAACAGACTCTTTTGAGAATTCTCCGTAGGCTTCGTCCACAATGACCAGGGCATTACTTTTCAGGAATTCCTCTACCGCCTGGCCATCGACCAGATTTCCGGTTGGGTTGTTCGGGTTGCAAACGAATATGACATCAGGTTTTATTTCAGATATGCGAGAAAGAGCAGTCTCGACATCGATTTCAAAATCGGATGTGAGTGGCAAAGATTCGACTCTCGTTCCGCTGATCCTGGCGATGATACTGTGCATCGAGTAGGTTGGCTCAAAGGTTAGAGCCACTCTACCGGCGCCACCGAAAGCCAGCATAAGATCGAGAATGACCTCGTTGGAGCCGCTTCCAACCAGAACGTTATCCATATCCAGACTGTAATAAGAAGCGATTGTCCGCCGCAGTTCGGTAGTGGCGATGTCGGGATAGCGGTTGAATTTGAAATTTTGAAGAGTTTTCTCTATTTCGGATAGAATCTCGGCCGGGAGATTCCAGGGATTCTCGTTTTTGTCCAGCTCCACCCTGGCCTTCACAACCGGTACATGGTAAGGCTTTAAGTCGGTCAAATCCTCCCGGATTCGTGGCTTATTCACTCTTTTTCACCCTTATCCCTACCGACCTGGCGTGCCCCACCAGACCCTCCGCCCTGGCAAGGACCTGAATAGCCTGACTGGCCCGAGCCAGACCCTTGGGTGTGTAGTAAACCAGACTCGAACGTTTAACAAAATCGTAAACGCCAAGGGGAGAGGAGAACCGGGCCGTCCCACCCGTCGGTAAGACGTGATTCGGCCCGGCTAAATAGTCGCCTACCGCTACCGGGCTATAGGGACCAATAAAAATTGTCCCCACATTCATGATCTCGTCCACCATCTCTGCGGGATTTTCAGTCATTATCTCAAGGTGTTCGGGACCGACAATGTTTGCCACCTCTATTGCCGATGCCATATTCGCGACCAGAATTATTCTGACATTCTCCACCTTCACCCTCTTTTCCGCACTCTCCGCCAGCTCCGTCGAATCCGTGACGAGAATGGCCAGAGCCTTGGGATCGTGCTCCGCCTGAGCGAGCATGTCGGCGACGACAAAGTCGGCGTCGGCGGTGCCGTCGCCAAGAATCAAAACCTCACTGGGGCCAGCCAGCATGTCGATTCCCACGTCGCCATAGACCTCTTTCTTAGCCAGGGTGACGTAGATATTACCCGGCCCGGTAATCTTGTCGACTCGCGGAATCGTCTGCGTCCCGTAGGCCATCGCGGCCACGGCCTGCGCTCCACCTATCCTGAAAATCCGATCCACCTCTGCTATCTGAGCAGCCACCAGAGTGTGGCGGTTAACCCGACCATCCTCTCCGGGAGGAACACACATGATAATCTCTTCCACCCCGGCGAC
Source organism: Actinomycetota bacterium (assembly GCA_049302895.1). Taxonomy (GTDB): domain Bacteria; phylum Actinomycetota; class JAHEXW01; order JAHEXW01; family JBAQMN01; genus JBAQMN01. The sequence goes on from JBAQMN010000222.1 coordinate 3,021, forward strand.
CTTAGCCGGAACCACATTCATCAGAACACTGGAGGGATAGGCCGCTCGCCCTCCAGGGATATAGACCCCGACCCGTGAAAGAGGAAGAACTCGCTCGCCAAGGGAAACACCATTCTCTTTAGAAGCCGTCCAGGGAACCACCTTCTGTCCCTGAGAAAAACTCTTTATGTTGTCCCTGGCAAGACTCAAGGCAGCAACAAACTCCTCAGGAATCCCCTGGTAAGCAACCTCTATCTCGTCTTCAGAGACTTCAAGATCGGCCGGAGAAAGCTCGACCCCGTCGAACTCCTTCGTGTATTGGATAACCGCCTCATCGCCTCGACGACGAACCTCGTCGACTATTTGGCGAACAATTCCCAGAGCGGGCTCGTCCCTGAGAGACTTTCTGGAGATAAGCCGCTCAACCTCCGCCCGATCAATCTTCCCCGAAACCCTGATAATTCCCATCTACACTCATTCTCCGATTTACGATTTACGATTAACGATTTACGAATTCTTGCTGGCCTAAGTGTATCGAAAACCCTTTTT
>JBAQMN010000223.1:0-2781 GCA_049302895.1 Actinomycetota bacterium
CTCTGAAGAGACAGCCTTAACCGAAGTTACTGCTTTTCTGATCGCCAGCCCATCCTCGTACTTAAGACTGGTTATAGTGCCTGCCGCCTGACGAGCCCCGCCAAAGCCGCCTCCAAAGCCGCCTCCAGCACTGCCAGGCGTGACAATCAGGAGATTCGAGCCGAGCTGCTGAATCCGGCTGACGACAAAGGCTGATGAGCCAGTGCCGATTGAGATCATGGCCACCACGGCACCAACCCCGATCATGATACCCAGCATGGTGAGGGCAGATCGAAGTTTGTTCGCTACTAACCCTCTATAAGCTGTGCGTACGCTTTCACGAATGTTCAAAGAGCCTCCTATCTTTTGCGATGATTTGGTTCGTCACTCTCAACTTTTCCATCTCGAAGATGAACTATGCGCTCGGCATACTCTGCAATGTAGCGTTCATGAGTTATTAAGACAATTGTTTTCCCCTCCGAATTAAGCTTCTCGAAGATAGCCATAACTTCATCCCCTGATTTGGTATCTAAAGCACCTGTGGGCTCGTCAGCCAGAATGATCGAGGGGTTGTTCACTATGGCACGGGCAATGGCGACCCGCTGTTGCTCGCCTCCCGATAGCTCGCTTGGCCATCTATTGATTCTCTTTTCCAAACCCATGGAACCCAGAGTTCGAATGGCCATCTCCTGCCCAATCTTCCTTCGCACCTTCGAATAAGCTACAGGGAGCATCACATTTTCCAAAGATGTGGTTCTGGGAAGTAGATTGAATTGCTGGAAGACGAAACCTATCTTTTCATTCCTGATCTCAGCCAATTCGTCATCACTTATTTTCTCAACTGGGCGTCCTTCCAGCTTATAGTGGCCGCTGGTTGGCTGATCCAGACAGCCAATAAGATGCATTAGAGTTGACTTTCCACTTCCTGAGGGACCCATAATGGCCACGAATTCGCCGCCGTTTAGGCGGATAGAGATGCCCCGCAGTGCTTTGACTGCTGCCTCTCCACTGCCGTATATCTTAACCAGATTGTCTGTCTCAATAATCGTTTGAGCAGTATTGGTGATTTTAGCGGGCACCGAACATGCCACCCCCGCCTCCCATTGGAGCTCTCTGAGTACCACCTTGCGGAGTTATAGTGACAACCCCGAGAGTGACTTTATCGCCTTCTAAGAGCCCGCTGACGATTTCCGTATTCTCGTCATCTGAGAGTCCAACCTCAACATTAACATCGGTTGGAACCCCGTCCACAATCTTGCTCACAACCTTTTTGCCTTCAACCGTTTTGACAGCGAGGTTGGGCACAATTAGAACATTTTCCTTCTTGCCCAGATCCAGCTTGACATCCGCGCTCATCCCTAAACGAATGGCTGGATCAGGATTACCCAGAGTAGCATAGACGGTATAGGTGATAACATTTTGTTCACTGGTAGGGATGGGATCAATGAAAACTACATTGCCAGCGAACTCTTTGTCAGGGATGGCATCAAGAGTGATTTTCGCCGGCTGACCCACAGCCACCTTGGCGATATCCGCCTGATCAATACCCATCTTCACCTGAAGATTCTTGAGATCAGCCACTGTTATAAATCCTGAAGTTTCAACTGAGGAGGAGCCAGCGCCACCCTGTGCCATGCCAGTTGTAGTTTGTGGTGTGGAAGTTGTGCCACTGGTCGTCCCAATCTGCTCACTCACCTTAGCTCCAATATAAATAACTGTGCCGTCTATTGGTGAGGTGAGAGTTTGCTCACCAATCTTTGTGTCCGTGGGTTCAAGGGTAGCAAGTTCCTGCCCAGCAGTAACCTGAGAATTAACCTCGACTGCCAGGCTAGCAAGCTCCCCAGGGTAGTCAAAGTCTAAATCAACCTGGTTGGCACTGATGATAATTCCAGTCGCCGAGAGTGTCGAATTAATTGTGCCTTTGGTCACCTTTGCAGTGCTAAACTGCTGGGTGGTTTGAGGTGTCCCGGAAAAGAGTAAGCGGTAGCCAGCATAGCCTACAACCAGAAGCACCAAGATAGTAACGATTGCCCACAAAATCCTGCGTGTAGTCAATGTTGCCTCCTTTCCAAATTTTTACATCGACTCTTCTTCCTTAATGCGTTCCCAAAAACCAACAAAAACCCTGATAAGCTTGGCTTCTATCTGACCTTTTTCGTTCGGAGAACCAATGACAACAATACTGTCATTCACTTTAAGATCTTTAACTTTTATCGTTTCTCCGCCCCTCCTGATTGTGGTATCTTTTGAGACCACAACGCTTTTCTCAACACCTCGCTTGCTCTTTACTACCAGAGCATTACCTTCGATCTTGATTATTTCCCCAAAGACCCCATGTCCGTCTACAAAATCTCGGCCTCTGAGATCTCTAAAAAATTGGCGTCCCGGCCCACCAAAGTTTTTATAGTAATGCTCAGCCCACCGATAAGAAAACCTGGCTTTTTGAGTGCCAACAAAAACCCCAATCCCAAACGAACCTATCACGACAAGAAGAGCCAATGCCACGCCGATCAGGATTATCCACAGTCTGCTTTTTGAAACAGCCTGCTCCATCGTCTCCACCCTCCTTTCCCACTACCTATCTATGCTGCATATGCACTGGTTTACTACCTGAAAGCATCAGAACAATCTCCCGTATAATCACTAAAAGAAGAACAGTAATTGAAAGCGTTATAAAAGTGCCCGCAATCGGAAATGACTCAAGAATCCCCCAGATTAGGTCACTCAAGGAACCCCAAACAGAACTAAAATCCGTTACCAAAATAGTCAAAAAACCTATCATGCCGCTGGACAGCAGATCAG
>JBAQMN010000224.1:0-1654 GCA_049302895.1 Actinomycetota bacterium
CTTTTCGATTTGAGAAGCAGCCAGTCCAAAATTATCTATATCTTTTATGATCAAGAAGACGATCTGGACAATGTACTGGAGACGGTGAGACACGAGAGTGAACATCTGGCTCATTGGGGAGTGACTAAGAATAATATTGGTCTGGTATTTATTGCAGCACTGTTCGGAATAACTCTGTTTACTGTGTATCTTGGCCTCTCCCATCTTTATCTTGTGTTCTTGCCGACAAAACAATAAGGAGTTCTTTAAGTGAAACAGGCGATCCTCGATAAGATCATTATGTTCGGTACGTTCGTTGTCTATCTTGCCCTCTTTGGCATCTGGCTCAGAGTAGCGCCAGACCCGGGCTGGGGCAACATTCAGCTCTTCTTCCTCATTGTCCCCGTCTTAACCACGGTTGTCCTATTCGGGCTGTTTTGGGCATTTCTTCTGTGGTTTCTGATGAGTCTCATATATTTACCAGTTATATGGCCGGCTTTGACGGCAGGAAAAATCTCCTTTTTGGAGCAGGCTATGACGATAGCCCTCTTAACGGTGTTGATCTTCGGTGCACAAATTTTCAAAAGGTATGAGGTTAAGAAGAGGGCGGTTGTCAGTAAGTTAGCCGATGATCTGGCGGAGAAGGTCGAGGAGCAGCAGGCTGTTATGAAAGCCCAGCAGTCTCTGGGCACAAACCTGGATCTCAGTTACCAGCTCAAGGAGTTTCTGCACTGGGCGGCCACTCTGGTTTCAGCCAGGGAGGGCTACATCACGCTGTATGATAGAGACAGTGGAAAGACGGAGCTGGCCGCGGCTCAGAGAGATTCAGAGAACGAGCCACTGCCTGAACCTGTGGAGGAATTGCTTTCGCCTGGCAAAAACCCGACTCCAGAGACGCACATGCGTCGGTTTCTCCAGAAGATGAACGCTCCGTCTTCAAATGTCTGCGTTCCTCTTAAAGTTAAAGACCGTTTGATCGGCGCTCTTTGTCTTACCCATCCCACCAGGCGAAGTCTTTTCACCGAGAACGACATTTCTCTGGTGTCTATGTTGGGGGAGCGGGCGGCAGCGGCTATTGAGAACGCCCGCCTCCACCAGCTCAACACCGAGCTGTTTGTCGACTCCATGAGAGCACTGGCGCGAATAATCAACGCTCGAGATCCTTTAACCAGGGATCATTCGGATAAGGTTGCCAAGTGGGCCAGGCTTCTGGCCGAAAAAATGGGGCTTAACAACGATGAGGTGGGACGGATCTCTCTCGCCGCGGAACTGCACGATATCGGAATGATCGTTGTTCCCGATTCTATTCTGCTGAAACCGGGCCGCCTAACGGAGAAGGAGTTTGAGATTGTGAGGGCGCATCCCACAACCGGCTATGAGATGCTCAAAGGTATAAAAGCAATAAGTGACATTCTGCCTGCTATTCTGTATCATCATGAGCGAATTGACGGAGGCGGCTATCCTGAAAGGAAAAAAGGAAGCGACATTCCCCACATTGCTCGGATCATCGCGGTCGCGGACGTTTATGACGCCATAACCTCGCCGCGGGTTTACCGCAGCTTGCCAAGGGAAGAAGCAGACAAGATGCTGCGAGAGATGGCGGGAACCCAGCTCGATCCCATGCTGGTCGAGCTTTTTCTTAATGTCTAAACTCTGCAGAAGACTTCAGCGCCTT
>JBAQMN010000225.1:0-22770 GCA_049302895.1 Actinomycetota bacterium
CAGGCTCAAGCTTCTGGTGGCAGAATCCGATAAAGAAGTCAGAGTGTGGTCTTTGAAAACTCTATAAACCAAGATTCTCCCCGAAAAAGGCAAAGTCCGAGCAATCGGGCGACGCAAAGCTACGGGCCCTGGGTTACAGCGGGGTGGCTGAGCTCCCGAAGGTGAGACCATTAAGTAATTAGAAAGGGCCTGCCCTTTGGAATTTCCGGGGACAGGCCCTTTGCTTTGTCCGCAGCTTGCCCCGACTAGTCGGGGCTTCAATAGGAGGTGTTGGAATTGAAGCGTTCTTTTCTGTTCCCGGCGGTAGTAGTGTTGTTAGGCATTTTCCTTGTTCTTGCCGGCGTCTACGTTTCCCTTGGTTATGCTGGTAGGGCGCCGCACACCAAGCCCGCACCCAAGACAGGCTCCTCAATGAGCAGGTTAGTTCCGCCCTCTCCGGCAGTTGAAAAATCGGATATGGAAATGGCCGTTGAACAGTACAGCGCCAGAAAAGCTGAGGAGGAGGCGCAGAGGCAGGCCGCTGCTCAAGCCGCCGCAGAGCAGGAGGCGAGCAGAAGCTCCAGCAGTCAGGCAAGACCAGTTGCTTCAGGGGGCTCGGGCGGAACCGGTGGAGGCTCGCCTGCCCCTTTCTCGGGGGGATACTCCGAGCAAGAGCAGGCCAACGCTATTCTGGCCGGGATCATTGCCCAATACCCCATCCTTGCCGGCACGGTCGTTTACATCCAACAGACCCCAAACGGATGGGAGGGGGCCGCTTACTATAAGTCCGGGGTGATCCTGGTCAATCCAAATCACACCTATCCGCTATACGACATAATCTATCATGAAGCGATGCACATCCTCGACTGGAGAGAGGACGGGAAGATCGACAACAACGACTCCCGCTAACCGCGGATATTCAGGTCTTCCCCGCAGTGCTTACATTTTCCGCTCTCGACTTCGTACCGGGTAATGGTGTACCCGTTTCGCTCAACCACCAGCTCTTTGCACTTCGGGCAGTAGGTATTTTCGCCAGGGTGGCCAGGCACATTCCCGATGTAAACAAACTTCAGGCCCTCTTCTAAGCCAATCTCTCGCGCACGCTCAAGGGTCCTAACGGGCGTGGGGTAAAGATGAGAAAGTTCAAGGTAGGGAATGAATCGAGTGACGTGCCAGGGAGTCTTGTCTCCCAGATTATCCCGGATCCATCCGGCAATCCCCCTTAGCTGCCCCTCATCATCGTTCATGGTGGGGATCACATTAGTCACAATCTCCACGTGCATATTCCACTTGGTTTTCGCCCGAATGGCCGCGTCCAAAACGGGCTTAAGGTGCAAGGCCTTGGTCAGCTTCCGATAAAACCCTTCGGTGAATCCCTTAAGATCGACCCGATAGGCATCTAAATGAGGACCCATGGCATCCAGCGCCTCTGGCGTGGTGTATCCATTCGTCACGTAAACCGTGTAGAGGTTCTCCTTTTTGCACAGCTTGGCAGAATCAAGGGTGTACTCCACCCAGATGGTGGGCTCATTGTAGGTCCAGGCCAGTCCCTGACAGCCATGCCTCTTTGTCGCCCCTACCGCCTCTTCCGGCTGCAGGTCAACCACTCCAGGTTCCTCGCCAACCATTCTTGAGTGAGCGATTTCCCAGTTCTGACAGTGTAGGCAGCGCAGATTGCAGCCAAGGGAGCCCAAGGAAAAGACGAGGCTTCCTGGATAGAAGTGGAACAAGGGCTTCTTTTCGATGGGGTCGGCCGCCATGGAGGATACTTTGGCGTAGGAGAGCGCGTAGATCTTGCCGTCACGGTTCTCGCGTACGCAGCAGTAGCCGCGCCTCCCCGGCGCAATATTGCAGAGCCAGGGACAGACGTGGCATCTGGCACGTTTTCCGTCAAGCTTTTCATAGAGGATGGCTTCCTTCGGCATTTTCTGCCCCGCCTCCACTCTCTCCCGAATTTTGTTTGTGGTTTTTTAATTTCCTGGATTTGTCTTTTGCGTTTTTGGGTTCGGGTTTATAGTTTCTTGGTTTTGAATTTTGGTTCTTCCCTTTAATTTTGCGTTTTACGTTTTAAGTTTTGAGTTCTATTTAAGCAGCCCCGGAGCAACCACCGTCACAACCAAAAGGAGAGACAGCACCATAACCGCGATGGCAGCGAACCCGGCAATTAAATTGTAGCTCTTTGAGTTGACATAGTCACCCATGAGCTCGGTCTTGTTTATCAGGAGCAAAGCAAAGATGATGGTTACCGGCAGAAGCAAGCCGTTTAGCACCTGCGACCAGTAGAGAATAAGAATGAGGGGCACGCGGGGAATGAGAATGGTGCCGGCTCCCAGGATGATGAGCCCCGTGTAGATCCAGTTGAAGTGCGGTGCGGTCTTAAAGGTAGTGTTAACGCCGCCCTCCCAGCCCATTCCCTCAGCTACCGAGTAGGCGGTAGACAGCGGGAGAATCGAGGCGGCAAAGAGAGAGGCATTGGCCAGGCCGATGGCAAAGAGGAGAGAGGCGTACTTTCCGGCCAGCGGCGCCAGGGCGAGAGCTGCATCCTTCGCTGTCTGAATGACGATCCCGTGACTGAAGAGGGTGGCGGCAGCGGCGATGATTATAAAGAAGGCGACCACGTTGGTCATGATGCATCCAACGATTACATCAAGTCGTGAGGCAGCATACTGATCCGGCTTGATTCCCTTCTCCACCACGGCTGACTGTAGGTAGAACTGCATCCAGGGGGCGATGGTTGTTCCGATCACCGCCACCAGGGCCACCAGGTACGATGTGCCCATGCTCAGCGGGGGAACAAGGGTCTGCTTTAGCGCCACACCCCACTGGGGGTGAGCCAGGATGCCCGAAACAATGTATGTGACGTAAATGGCCGAAGCGATCAGGAATATCTTCTCCACGGGGCGATACCTCCCCCTGACCACCAGCAGCCACACCACAATGGCGCCGATCGGAACGGAAATGTATTTGGTGACGCCGAAGATTTCCATGCTCGCCGCCCACCCCGCGAACTCAGCCATAACGTTGGATAGATTTACAAAGAGAAGGGCTATCATTACGTAGAAGGTGATTTTTATGCCATAGCTTTCCCTGATGAGATCGGCAAAGCCCTTGCCCGTCACTACGCCTAACCGAGCCGACATCTCCTGAATGATTATCAGGGCGACCGTAATTGGGATTAAAGACCAGAGGAGCTTGTAGCCGAAGTTGGCTCCGGCAATGGAGTAGGTGGCTATGCCGCCGGCATCGTTATCGACATTGGCGGTGATGATTCCGGGCCCGATAACCGCCAGGAATAGGAGGGCGTTTCGCCAGCTAATTCTCTTGAGAGTAGCCATGGGCCCTCCTTCATCTCTTGTCTCTCCCTAGGAACGGATGTGCGGGAACCTCTTCTTCCAGGCAGTCGGGATCACGACATCGATCGCGTCGTCCACCGTAACAATGCCCTGGAGGTGGTTCTCCACGTCTACAACAGGTATAGCTAGAAAATTGTACTTGGCGATGAGCTTGGTCGCTTCCTCCGCCTCTTCTGCCGTGTTTACGCTTATCACATTGGTGTTCATGATATCGGATATCTTTGTGTTCGGAGGCGAAACGATCATCTTTCTTAGCGAGAGAACCCCGAGAAGGTGCTCCTCTTTGTCCACCACATAAACGTAGTAGATCGTTTCTGCGTCAGGCTCCAGCCTCCTCAGGCGCTCTATGGCTTTCTGAACAGTGAGGTTGGCCGGAATGGCCACGAATTCGGTCGTCATTATCCCGCCCGCCGAGTTCTCGGGGTGCTGCAGAAGCTCTCTTAGCTCGTCGGCCTCCTCCTTCTTTATCAGGCTCAGGAGCTCGGCGGCCTTTTCGTCAGGAAGATCTGCCAGAAGATCTGCCGCATCATCGGGCTCCATCTCCTTAAGGATCTCCGCCGCCTTGCGAGGCTCCATTTCCGAGAGAACACTGGCCTGATAGGGAGGGTTCATCTCCTCCACCGTGTCCGCGGCGACCTCTTTGTTCAAAGATTCAAGGAGGGCCGCCCTGTGCTCTGGGCTCAACTCATTAACGATGTCGGCGATATCAGCCGGGTGCAGCAGGGAGAGTTTGTCGTGAGAAACCTTGAGCTTAACCGCGGGGACGCCACTGCCGATAAGGTCTACATTTGACCAATCGATATAGCGGGGGGACAGACGGCCGGTCAGGCGCTCCGCCACAGCAGGCAGCCCGAGTCGCCTGAAAACCGCCCTACCGCTAACATCAACGGCAATCACCCTGATGCGGCTGTCGACCCGTGCGAGCTGGATATCCTGCACCCGGATCAGCTTGTGTCCTTCGGTGTCGACGATTTGTTTATCCAGAACGTCCCTCACAAGCAGAATCTCATCCGTCTTCACCTTGCAGGGGGAGACGCCGGTAAGCGTTTTGGCCAGCAAAATCTGAGACTCTTCGAAGCTTCTTACCTCCCCCCAGGATATGCACAGCTCCTCGCGTTGCGGTGTCTTTACAATAATCGCCGTGATCAGGGGGTACTTCTGCCCCAAAGAGGCCACGAGGTCTTTTAAAGCTCCCGACCGCTTTCCCATAACGTCCATGGTTTTTATTTTTTGAAGTTGGCTCAAGAAGAACATCGTTCATCCTCTTCGCTGCATAAAACAAAAAGCCCTCCAAAAGGAAAGCTTTTTGTCGCTTAAAATACCGTCGCTTACGCCCTCCCCTCTCGTCGAGCTTTGGCACAGCACACCGTGACCCCCCCGCCGCTGGTGGGGGAGAGCCATTTCAAATAAAGCCTTAATCCGGCCATATCTGGTTTACCCGTTGGCGTCTTTGGACGTTTCTGAGCAATGGCGTGTTCTTGTGCTGGAGCCTCACCTAACGAGGAAGTATTAAGTTTTCTAAGTTTAGTTTAAGCCTGTGCTCTTTTTCTGTCAATGCTCGTAAGAGCGCCGAAAGGGTCTTTATGAGATTCTAACTGGCATCACAAGATACAGGAAGTCTTCGCCTTTGGTGGGGCGCATTACGGCTGGTTTTAAAGGGTCCGTCATCTCCAAAAATAGCTCGTCTCCGTCTATGCTGGCGACCCCGTCCACAAAATACCCCGGATTAAAGGCTATTTTAACCTCTTCCTCGGGGTACTCTACGTCCAGGCGCTCGAGGGCCTCACCCACGTCTTGTGTGCTCGCGGACATCACCAGAAGGTTGTTTCCGAACGTTAGCTTTATGGGCGTGTTGTCCTGGGCAAGCAGAGAGACCCTTCTCGCCGCTCCAATGACTCTCTCCTTGTTCAGCCTAATCTTTTTCTCGCAGTTTTCTGGCAGCAGCTGCTGGTAATGAGGGTATTCTCCTTCGATCAACCGGCAGACCACTTCGGTCTCCCCCAACCGAAAGATAATCTGGTTATCGGTTAAGTTTATCAGTGTCTCCTCCGAAGAGATCGCCGAAATAATCCTCCCAACCTCCTTCAGGCATCGTGACGGAATTATAACTCTTATCGGCTCCTCGGGCCCGCTTCCAATCTTCTCTTCACAGATGGCTAATCTGTAGCTATCGGTTGCCACCATCTTAAGGCTTTTCTCGTCTATTTCTGTTAACACTCCTGATAGGATAGGTTTTGCTTCATCCCGGGAAGCAGCCTTAACAACCTCTCTTATGACGCGGCTCAGGCCAGCCGACTCCACTTTACATGCCGGAATTTCAGGAGCCAGAGGTATCTTGGGAAAATCCTCCTCGTAGAGGACGTTTACATCGAATCTGCTTTCTCCGGCTAATATCTCTAATTGGTTTTTCTCTTTAATCAGGCTCATTTCTATGGTCTCTTCTTGTATGTTGTTCAGTATGTCAGAAAACAGCCGAGCCGGTACAACAATACTTCCTCCTTCCTCCTCTTTTACTTGGATCCTTGTTCTGATGCTCATTTCGAGATCCGTTGCGCTTAAGCTAAGTGCGTTCTTTTCGGCCTTAAAAAGTATTCCCGAAAGGATAGGCAGCATACTTCGAGCAGACACTCCCTTCTGTGTAATCTGTAAGGCTTCCAATAGTTCAGTCCGGTTGCATTTTACCCTCAATCCAATCTCCACCTTTCCTGAAAGTAATCCACAGTAGAATTAGCCTGTATGATTATTTCTATCTTAGATCTAAATATAGTACTCATAATAGAGAGTGTGGAAATGTTAAAAACCCCAATACGCAATCCTCTTCAAAAAATTCCCTTGTGGAAATCCTGTGAAAGAACTGTCTCGTTTATCCACATGGAAGGAAGAAAGCGCCACAAAATCATCAATCAACAAGTTATTAATAACTCCTTTGCTTAATTCTGTTAATCAACTCTTGGGTTTGGTTGTAGACTTCTCTATCAGCCTTTATGGCGTCTGCTATTTTTGAGTGTGCGTGCATCACCGTGGTGTGATCTTTTCCACCAAACAATTCACCAATTTTAGGAAGGGACTGGGGGGTGAGTTCCCTGGTGAGGTACATAGCCACCTGGCGGGGAAAGACCACAACCCGCGCCCGATTACTCCCCACAAGAACGGGAACCGTAAGATCATAATATCTGGCTACCTCCGCCTGAATCGTCTTTATGGTGATCTCCCTGGGTTTGTTTTCCGGAAGGATCTCTTTTAAGACATCCTCGGCCAAAGAAACATCGATCTCACTCTTAGTTAAGGAGGAAAAGGCCGCCAGCCTTGTCAAGGCCCCTTCCAGCTCACGGATGTTTGAGTGAATTTTTGTGGCGACAAAGAGCATCACATCATCGGGAATTTTTAGCTGGCCCTCCTCTGCCTTTTTCCTTAAGATGGCCACCCTGGTTTCCAGGTCGGGCGGCTGGATGTCGGCGATGAGCCCGCACCCAAAGCGCGACCGCAGCCTTTCCTCCAGGGTGGGCATCTCTTTTGGAGGTCTATCGCTGGAGAGAAGGATCTGCTTGCGAGCTTCATAAAGGGTGTTGAAGGTGTGAAAGAACTCTTCCTGCGTGCGCTCCTTGTCGATAATGAACTGAATATCGTCCATTAAAAGAACGTCTATTTCCCGGTAGCGTTTTTGAAAGTCGGATATTTTGTCGTGTCTGATGGAGTTAATAAAGTCGTTGGTGAACTTCTCGCTGGTCACGTACCTTGCCTTTATTTGCGGAGAGAGCGCTTGAACATGGTTTCCTATGGCGTGAAGAAGGTGGGTTTTTCCTAAGCCAGCCCCGCCATAGACAAACAGGGGGTTGTAGGCGGTGGAGGGATTCTCGGCAACGGCTAGACACGCGGCGTGGGCAAACTGGTTTCCGCTTCCGACAACGAACGCCTCGAATCGGTATTTGGGATTGAAGCTGGTCGCTCCGCCTCGCCAGGGGCGCGAACCTGAGGCGCCGCGGGCTTTTGTGCCCAGGCTCGTAACCGCGGGCGCCTCTCCCCGCCGCACGGTTATCTTCACGCCGAGATCGGTGCCGGTAGCCTCATAGAGCGCCGCCTTGATCAGATTGAGGTGTCTGGACTCAAGCCAGTCCCTGGTAAAATGATTGGGAGTGGCTAATACAAAAAAGCCGTCCTGAATGGTGATGGGCGTCGTGTTTTTAAACCACATCCTGAAGGCGTTTACGCTAAGTCGCTTGCGCAACGAGTCCAACGTTTTCTCCCATATTACGGTTGTTTGATCTTCCACGCCACTCCCCTCCCGGTCACTTGAATATTTTGTCTAGATAATCCGCACCCTCGGGGGTAAGCTCCCTTTTCCCACGCGAGTCGGCTTGTATCAGCCGATTGCTTTCCAAGAAGAGAAAGTCCCGGTAGGCACTGCTTAAACTAATATTGAGCTCTTGGGCTGCCCTGGAAGGCCCCACCGGGCCAAGCTCGGTTACGAGGAAGAGAAGCTTCTTTTGCCTGTCCGATAGACGAAGGGGGGCTGGCCCTTCCTGGTGGGGTTTGGGCTCGCTCTTCTTTTTTGCCGAAGCGAGAGCCAGGGTCACCACTGCTCCTCTTTGAAGGTTGTCTTCAACGGTAATAGTCCCCCCGGCCACCTTGAGCATCTCTCTGGCGACGGGGAGACCGGAACCAACCCCCCGGACAATCTGTTTCATCTCCTGAGTAGCCGTGGAGAATCCGGGAGAGAACGCCCCCTCTTTGTCTGGGATGCCTGGCCCTTGATCTGAGATGCGGATGGTGTTGCCATTGTCAAGGATGGTTATGATGGCCTCTCTGAAATAGGCGTGGACGAGGTTTTCGACGACCTCTCTGATTACGGTATAAGGAATCTCTCCCCCCTTGGCATGGGAAAACTCATGCGTTTTGACGGACAGAAGGTCGATAAGTTGCCGGTAGTCCTCGGTGGAAAGCTCTTCAACGCGCGGAATAGACGCCAGACTATCGTAGATGGCGATGCGCACCGACGGACGGTGGGCTTGGTCGCCGAGGCGATCTTGCTCGCCACCGGGCTCATTATCAACTTGTGCTCGCTGGAACAGGTTCCTCATTTTATGCTCTCCGCCTTTGTTGACGCATTCTTCAGCCCTGTCTTCGCTCGAGCTCCGCAGGCCCGCCAGGGGCGGGCAGGTCAACTGCCCTGGCCGCTAGGGGCAGGCACGAGAAGCGAAAAGACAGAAATTTCCAGCTACTCCTATCCACAGATTGTTGAGAGTCGGACTCCACAAAAATAAGAAATTTGGCCGAGAAGGACCGGCTTAATGTATTTCCTTGATAATACTTGACCTGGGCGCCCGCGATGTTTTCCACAGGCCTTTCCACAGGTGTGGAAAAAATCGCTGGGCATGAGTCCGTGCCATCAAAAGAGGCAGATAATTGAGAAGTCACCGCAGAACTCCTTTCACAAACCATTCAGAGACAGGAAAAAACAAACAAACGTTTGTTTTTTGAGTGCGCCGCGTGGGAAGCGAGAAACATTATATCAATCGTAATTTCAGGTATCAATACAAAGCGAAGAATTTTTGAAGTTTCTTTTTTGCCAGCGCAGAGAGGCCTTTTTGTGATAATGTTCGCATCCTTGACAGCCCGATAAGGCGGAAGCTATAATAACCCATATCATGAAGCGAACGTATCAGCCGAAAGCTCGCAAGAGAAGCAGAAACCACGGATTTCGCAAGAGGATGAGCACCGGGGCGGGCCGAGCCATTTTAAAAAACCGGCGACAGAAAGGGAGGGAAAAGCTCTCTGCCTAAAACCATCAGTCCCGAGGAGAAGGGTTGTTACCAAAAGAGATGCGCCTTAGGGCGCCCTCTGATTTTAAACGGGTCTACGAGTCGGGCCGCTCGGTTGCCAACGGGTTCCTTGTCTTGTATTATCGTAAGGGTGGGTCAGCGCAGAGCCGTATTGGTTTTTCCATAAGCAAGCGCGTAGGCTCGGCGGTTGAGCGAAACAGGACGAAGAGGCGACTGAGCGAGATATATCGGCTTCACCAGGCCGAGATCAAAGGGCCCTGCGATTTGGTTGTAATCTGTCGGCCCAAGGCGGCGCAGCTAAGTTACCAGAATCTGGAAAAGGTATTCATGGAGCTCTTGTTAAGGTCACGGATTGTTAGCGGAGATCAATGAAGCGCGTGATTGTTTTTCTACTTAAACTTTATCAACAGTTCATTTCCCCTCTTTTGCGGCCGGCATGCAGATTTGTACCGAGCTGCTCTCGGTATGCCATTGAGGCTGTTGAGAGGCACGGGGCTCTAAGGGGAGCTGGCATGGCAGCTAAGCGGATTTTAAGATGCCGCCCGTTTTCGAGGGGGGGCTACGATCCAGTTAAATGACCCAGATACTAAAGCCCCTTGTTGACCTGTTCCTGGCCATTCTCAACTTCTTCAACGGCTATGTCCACAGTTATGGTTGGTCCATCATTCTGCTGACCATCGTTATCCGCATCTTCATTCTGCCTCTGGCGATCAAACAGGCAAAGTCTATGCGCGAGATGCAGAAGCTACAGCCGAAAATCAAAGCACTCCAGGAGAAGCATAAGGGCGATCGGGAGAGGCTGGGGAAGGAGACGATGAAGCTGTATCAGGAGCATAAGGTTAACCCTCTCTCCGGGTGCCTGCCCCTGATTCTTCAGCTCCCGGTGTTTTTTGCCCTGTTCACGCTGCTAAGAACCTATAAACCATTAGTGGGAGCTAACTTTTATGTCCTTAGTGATTTGAGTAAGTCAGCCAGCGCATTTGGCCTGCCGTGGGTGACGGGAAAAATTGGCCTGGCGTACCCCTACTACATTCTCGTGGTGCTGATAGTCCTGAGTACGTATCTCTCGCAGAAGCAGGTGACGACTGACCCCTCGCAGGCGCGGCTGATGATGTTTATGCCGCTGCTAATGGGCGCGATTACATGGGCTTTACCAGCTGGCGTTCTCCTCTACTGGGTGGTGTTCAACGGCTGGATGATAGTTCAGCAGTACGCGTATGAAAAGGTCGCCGAGGCGAGAGGGCAGTAATTCATGAAAAAGCCGGAAGGGACAAGGGCCGAGAAGGCCACGGAGTTTTTAGGAAAGATACTCAGGCTGATGGAGCTTAAAGCGGAATTGCAGGTGCATGAAGAGGCGGAGCAGATATCGATAGAGGTCCAAGGGGAGGACCTGGGTGTTTTAATTGGGACGAGGGGCAGAACGCTAAACGCACTTCAGGCCCTGGTCAATCTGGCTGCCAACAAAGGCGAAGAAGAATGGCGAAAGGTCATCATTGATGTGGGAGGCTACCGAGAGCAAAGGCGGAGGAGCTTGGAGGAGTATGCTCAGAGAATGGCAGAGAGAGCAATCGCAGAGGGAGACGCGGTGGTCTTAGAGCCGATGAATTCCTTTGAGCGCAGGGTGATACACGCCGCGTTAACAGGCAGTGAGCTGGTCGAGACGAGCAGTGAAGGAGAAGAACCCCTCCGCCGCGTAATAATATCTCCGAGAAGACAGGA
This sequence comes from Actinomycetota bacterium, assembly GCA_049302895.1. Classification (GTDB taxonomy): domain Bacteria; phylum Actinomycetota; class JAHEXW01; order JAHEXW01; family JBAQMN01; genus JBAQMN01. Next base: position 10,832 of record JBAQMN010000225.1, read on the forward strand.
AAAACCACGAGGCACTTGACGCCGCCCTTCTTTTGTTTCACGTGAAACAAAAAGCCGCTCGGGTATTCGGTCAAGTGCCCCCCTTGGACGTTGGGCAGAACAAGTCCTTGGCCTCGCCATACATCTTCATTGCTAACCCTGACTGAGGCAGCGAACTGTCATTGCGAGCGAGCCGAAGGCGAGCGTGGCAATTCCTCGTTTTGCCTCACGTGAGATTGCCACGGGCTTCGCCCTCGCAACGACTTCGTCGGATTGCTTCGCTCCCAGAGCCTGCCCTGAGTCCCTCGACAGTGCTCGGGATAAACTCCGTCGAAGGGGTCGCTCGCAACGACTGTTCGGGTGATCTCCGGCAGGCTTTTTCTTGGTGACAAAGCGGCTTCGCATAAAAATAATAGTAGTCTAAATCAGTTCACATTTAGGGAGACCCTGAACGCCCGCGCTCTAAGAAAAGATAATCTAGCCCACGCGCCAGAGCCAGCAAGGGCTGCCAATATTTGGCAGAGCTTCTGGGTTTCCTGAAAGAGGTAAGTTTAGTAGAATAAGGGAAAGCGGCGCGAGCTCATGGGACTGGTGAGCGAGGATGTATACCGAAGACACTATTGTAGCGATATCGACGCCCTTGGGTGAGGGTGGAATAGGGATCGTCAGACTGAGCGGCAACGGAGCCATAAAGATTGCCGAAAAGATTTTCAGGTCCCCAAGCGGCAGGAAAATTAAGGAACTCTCTTCTCGCGAAATGATTCACGGCTTCTCCCGCCATCCCAGAACGGGGGAACCCATAGACGAAGTTCTGGTATCGGTTATGAAAGCCCCAGGAACCTATACTCGCGAGGACGTCGTGGAGATAAACTGTCACGGGGGCATTGTTCCCCTGAGGGGAACCCTCGAGGCGGCCCTCGAGGCGGGGGCACGGATGGCCGAGCCCGGGGAATTTACGAAGCGAGCCTTCCTTAATGGCAGAATAGATCTATCACAGTGCGAGGCGACCCTCGATATTATTAAATCAAAAACAGACGCAAGCCTGAGGGCTGCCATGGGCCAGCTCGAGGGAAGGCTGTCATCGGAAATTAACCTTCTGCGCTCAGAGCTAACTGAAATCCTGGCGCACCTCGAGGCTACGGTGGATTTTTCGGATGAGGACATCGATCCGCTCCCCCGACCGGAAATTATTAAGAGGCTTCGCTGGGCGCGGGAGAAAAACCGCGCCCTCGTCGATTCAGCCAAGGGCGGCCGGCTTCTCAGGGAAGGAGTAATTACTGTAATTGTAGGTAAGCCCAATGTGGGAAAGTCGAGTCTGCTGAATGCCCTACTGAGCGAAGAGCGCGCCATTGTTACTCCCATTCCGGGTACCACCCGGGACGTTATTGAGGAGGGATTAAACGTAAAAGGCGTCCCTCTTGTTTTGAAGGATACGGCTGGCATTCGTCATCCCAAAGACGTGGTGGAGTCGGCAGGGGTTGAGCTTTCGCGGCAGTCTCTGCGGGCAGCGGATTTAGTTTTGTGCGTGCTCGACGGAAGTGGGTGCTTAGACGAAGAAGACATGACGATCTTGCGCGAAGCCTGTGGCAAGAAGACTATCGTGGTTATTAACAAATCTGATCTTCCCCGGAAACTAGATGAGACTAAAGCTCTTGAGGTCTTAGGCGGAGGCGACGCCAATGCAATTCCAGTCTCTGCTTTGTATATGAGCGGGCTGGACCTTTTGAGGGATGCCATTTTTGATGCGGTCGTGGTGGGGCGGATAGTCCCAGGCGAAGAGGTTATGGTAACAAACGTTAGGCACCTCGATGCCCTGCGTCGAACGAGGAAGCATCTATCCCGGAGCATTAGGGCTCTAAGAAAAGATTTGTCAGAAGAATTTGTAGCTTCCGATGTGAGGGACGCCCTAAGTGCCCTGGGCGAGATTGTCGGAGAAACGATCACCGAGGACGTTCTGGACAAAATCTTCAGCCAGTTTTGCATCGGCAAGTAGCCTCGCTCCTTGAAGACAACTGCTATACTATATAGGTATGCGAAACGATGAATCCTCGTATGATGTTATTGTGGTGGGTGCCGGGCTTGCTGGATGCGAGGCAGCCCTTGTCACTTCTCGAAGGGGCTTAAGAACCCTTCTTCTCACCGCAAATCTCGATACCATAGCTCGCCTCTCCTTTTCTCCCGCGCTTGGCGAAAGAAAGAATCTTTTTAAACGACTGACGGCTCTCGGATGTGAGACCCCGATAGTTCGGGACAAAGCCCTTCAGAAAACTTTGGCCGCGGAGATCCCCCTGGTTTATAGGAACAGATTTCATCTCGAGATGAAGCTCGCTCTGGAAAGGGAGGAGAATCTCGAACTACGGCAAACAGTGGTTATCCGGGTGTTGGCGGCCGCTGGGCGCGCCGCCGCCGGCGTTAAGGCAAGATTTGGAGAAGAATTTAGGGCAAGAATGGTAATTCTTGCTCCGGGAACTTTCTTGCGGGGCCGAGTGGTTGTCGGGTCTCTTTCGACACAAGGCGGTCGTGTCGGTGAGAGCTCGTCGGAGGAACTACTAAAGAACCTGAGAGGCCTGGGATTTAAGATAAGAAGGCTCCAGGCGGCGGTCGGGCCTGTGATACATAAATCAGGTGGGCTGAGGGGGCTTAAGAAGTTGGCCGGTTCGGGAATTTCTTTGTTGCCGGAGGGAGAGGAAACCAGGGAAATATACGTTGAAGGATTCCCAACGGGCTTAAGCGAGAGTGACCAGGTAAAAATGATACAGTCACACCCCGGCCTTGAGGCCGCCAGGATAGTGCGTTCAGGTTATACCAGTGAATACGACTCCATTGACTTCCAGGAACTAAAACCAAACCTTGAGTCTCGACGGTTGGTCGGCCTTTACTTCGCTGGATACGTATTTGGAGCCAGAGGATACGAGGAAGCCGCCTGCCAGGGATTTCTTGCCGGTCTTGACGTTTGGAAAAATATTGCAAATTCTTAGCTCTTGATCTTCGCTCTTCCACACTGCACGCTACGATATTTTGCTAACAATTGGTAATTTCGTTTCGGCTTGATCACCCAAAGCAGCTTATCCTCTTAACAATTATTGTTAACCTCTTTCGATATGACTTTGCTCTCCCGATATCCGCAATCGCATCTAAGCCTTTGCGTTGAAGAACAGAATCTGGTATAGTTTAGAGCGTCTCTTGAACAGTGGAATGTTTCACGTGAAACACCAGGTGAACACACATGCGATTTTCCGATCACGAGGGGTACGATATTGTGGTCATCGGAGCAGGTCACGCTGGTTGCGAAGCTGCCCTGGCAGCCGCTCGTCTATGCGCCAAAACCCTCCTCCTGACGGCCAACCTGAATACCACTGCCCTGATGCCCTGCAATCCTTCTATCGGAGGCATAGGCAAAGGGCAACTTGTCAGGGAAATTGATGCTCTTGGTGGAGAAATGGCCCGGAACATCGATAGGGCTAGCCTTCAGATCAAGAAGCTCAACACGAGCAAAGGGCCGGCTGTCCAGGCTCTTCGCGCCCAAGCCGACAAGAAAGCATACGAAGCGTGCATGCGAAGAGCGTTGGAAACCGAAACAAATCTGCACGTGGTGCAGGGAATGGCCGAAGAGTTGCTTGTCTCAGATAGGCACGTAGTGGGGGTTAGAACAAGAACGGGCCGCACCTTTGGGGCAAAAGCGATCGTCGTCGCAACAGGCACTTTTCTCAGAGGAGCTGTGACTATTGGGGATGTCTCCTTCCCTGCTGGGCGCATGGGCGAACCTCCATCCGAAGGGCTCCCTCGCTCTTTACAAAACATCAGTCTTGAGCTGGGCAGATTTCAGTCGGCGACCCCGCCTCGGGTCGACGGGAAAACTGTTGACTTTTCGAAAATGATTCTTCAGCCAGGAAGCGAAGAGCCCCTTTCCTTTGCTTTCGAACCGTCAAGTCACCGGAATCCGCAACTTCCCTGCTATCTCACATACACGAACGAAGTCACTCACCAAACAGTGCGAAAATATCTGCACCTCTCTCCTATTAAGACCGGAAAGGTCAGCGAGCATGGGCCGCGCAACTGTCCTTCCATCGATCGAAAGGTTATCAACTTTCCTAATAAAGACCGCCATCCGGTTTTTGTCGAACCCGAGGGTTTTGAAACGACCGAGATGTATCTTCAGGGATTGACCACAGCCTTACCCATTCATGCACAACTGGAGGTAATCCACACTACACCCGGCCTGGAGCATGCTAAGCTGATGCGTCCTGGCTACGCCGTGTCCTATGACTTTGTCCTTCCCGACCAGCTTAAACCGACTTTAGAAACGAAGACCGTAGAAGGGCTGTATGCGGCTGGTCAGATCAACGGAACCACAGGATACGAGGAGGCGGCTGCTCAGGGCCTCGTGGCGGGGATAAACGCGGCCTTGAAATGCCAAAACAAAAAACCTTTGGTTTTGAACAGATCCGAGGCCTATATCGGGGTTCTCATCGATGATCTGGTCACAAAGGGGGTGACGGAACCTTATCGGATGTTCACTTCAAGAGCGGAGTTCCGCTTGGCCCTGAGGTCAGACAATGCTGATATCAGGCTCACTCCTATCGGCTACCGCTTGGGACTAATTTCTGAAGATAGATACAAACGCGTTAAGGAGAAAGCAGAAGAGATTAAAACGGGTAGGAATAAAATTCGTCAGATCAAAATCCCTGCCAATCTCGGAAACAACCACCTTCGGGGGGCTAAAAACGATAACAATCGGATTAGCCTCGCCAGGTTGTTACGGCGACCGGAAGTAACCTTGAGAACCCTGAAAGATTTCGTTCCGGAGCTCAAGGCTTTACCTCCAGAGATCTTAGAAGAATTAGAGATTGAGACGAAATACGAGGGATACATCCGAAGAGAGCTCGATCGCATTGAGCGATACAAAGAGCTGGAAGAACATCTCATACCTGCGAAGCTTGACTATGGAGAGCTGACGAGTATATCATTTGAGGCTAGGGAAAACCTAAACCGCGTGAGACCTCGCTCGCTGGGCCAGGCGGCCCGCATCTCAGGGGTTTCTCCGGCCGACATTTCCCTGCTTATGATCTATATCGAGCGTTTTAGAGATGGCCGAGGCGGAGAGGCTTCTTAGAACCGGCGCCGGCAAGCTCGGCCTGGTGCTAAGCAAAGAGCAACTGGAAAAATTTGCCAGGTATTTGCTGCTCCTCGATGATTGGAATAAGAGAGTAAACTTAGTCGGAGCGGAATCTGATAAAGACATTGTTATCAGGCATTTCCTGGATTCCCTCAGCTGCTTTAAGAGCGAAAAGATTAAGGAGAATCGAAAAGCTATCGACGTAGGCAGCGGAGCGGGGTTCCCGGGAATCCCTGTAAAAATCGTCAGGCCGAGCTTGACGCTCACTCTTTTGGACTCCCAAAAGAAGCGGGTGGATTTTCTTAGGCAGGCCATAGATGAACTGAATCTTGATAGGGGCAGAGCTGTTTGGAGTCGAGCCGAAGACTTTGGCAGGAATTATGAAGAGCGGGAGAGTTATGATTTAGCTTTTGCCAGAGCGGTCGCCCCTCTTTCGGTCTTGCTCGAGTATGTTTTGCCTCTTCTCTCGGTTGGAGGATACTTCATTTCCCAGCGGGGGCCAAAAGCCGCGGAAGAGGTGACTGAGGCCAGAGGAGCACTTAGACTCTTGGGAGGCGAAGCCGAAAACATTTTGTTGGTAAAAGTACCCTATCTACGAGCAAAAAGACACTTGGTTCTGGTTAAGAAGGTTAGCAGGGCATCTGACCGGTACCCCAGGAGAGCTGGGATACCTGCCAAGAGGCCGCTAAAGTAATAAATGGTCAGACTCGAGTTGTCTGACCGCAAAGGAGTTTTTAAGAATGGGTTTGCTCTCAAGTTTCCTTAGCCTGTTCAGGGCGGAAGAAAACAAGGGTAAGAGAAGGCGAGGTCAAAACAACTCCAAGGGTGTTCCTGAAGAGGCCAAGGGTGCGGGGCTGACACTCGATAGCCAGGATGCAGTCGAGGACGAGAAGGTGCCAAAAACCGGTTCCGAGCAAGCTTCCGGCGACGAAGAAAACCAGTCTGAGCGAGAAAGGATAACAACTTCGGCGCCTGAAGTCGCGCCCCTGAGGCCCATGACGACAACCCGCGTTCTGGCTGTTGCCAACCAGAAGGGCGGGGTCGGAAAAACCACCACCGCTGTTAATCTTGGGGCCTCGCTGGCCCTTGAAGGATACAAGATTCTTTTGGTTGACATAGATCCGCAGGGGAACGCGACTAGTGGTTTGGGCGTTGATCCCGGTGAGGTTGAGGTCTGCATATACGACGTACTCATGAAGCGAGCGGAGCTCAAAAGCGTCATTCGGCCCACGCTGATAGAGCACCTTTTCCTCGCCCCCGCTTCGTTTCGTCTGGTGGGAGCGCAGGTCGAACTGGTTTCAATCATGTCGAGGGAAACCCGGTTGAGAGAGGTTTTGGACCCGGCAAAGGGCGAGTTCCACTACATCATCGTCGATTGTCCGCCTTCCCTCGGCCTATTAACCGTCAATGCATTAACAGCCGCTGATGAATTGATAATCCCTGTCCAGTGTGAGTATTACGCGCTCGAGGGGCTGACGCAGCTTCTGGAGAGCATCGAAGAGGTAAGAAAGTACCTGAACACGGGCTTGAGGTTGGCAGGACTCCTCATGACTATGCACGATTCAAGAACCAGGATAGCTCACCAGGTCGTAGAGGAGGTTAAGAGGTATTTCCCCGATCAGGTCTACACGACCATAATTCCGAGAAGCGTCAGGCTTAGCGAGGCACCCAGTTTCGGGCAGCCCATTACTCACTATGATGCGCTGTCGAAGGGAGGCATCGCTTATAAGAACTTAGCAAAGGAAGTGATGAGTCATGGTTAGAAAGGGAGGACTCGGTCGTGGGCTCTCGGCTCTTATTCCGACCACAGGGGCCAAGGAGGAGGTTCTCCAGGACTTAAGGGAGATTCCAGTGGGAAGCGTTGTTCCCAATCCTAATCAGCCCAGAAAGCAGATGGACGACAAAGCCCTATCTGAGCTGGTGGCGTCTATCCGGGAGTTTGGCATAGTCCAGCCGGTGGTTGTTCGTCCGGTCGGAGCCGGTTATGAACTGGTGGTGGGTGAGCGAAGATGGAAAGCGGCCCAACAAGCGGGGCTGAAAACAATTCCGGCAATTGTTAGAAGCTCCACCAGTACGGAATCTCTAGAGATGGCGCTGATCGAGAATCTTCAGCGCGAGGATCTGAACGCCATCGAGGAAGCCCTGGCTTATCGGCAGCTTATTGATGACTTCGGCATCAGCCAGAACGAGATCGCTAAGCGAGTTGGTAAAGACAGGGCAACCGTAGCCAACACCCTTCGCCTGCTGCAACTCCCGGCTGAAATCCAGAGGATGGTCATCGATTGCGAAATAGCTTCGGGACACGCACGCTCTCTTTTAGCTCTTCAGGGCGATTCTTTCCAGTCCAAACTGGCTCGGCGGGTGGTCCGGGAGGACCTCTCGGTCAGGCAGATCGAAGACATCATCAGGCGCTGGAGGAGCGGGATCACCAGGGAAGCACCACGGAAAAAAACCCTTCAGCCCAAAGGGCTGTCCACTCTGGCGGAGAAGCTTTCCGACTATCTTCAAACTCCCGTAAGGGTCCGAGTCAGTCGAAAAAAGGGCAAGATCGAGATCGAGTTTTCCACCATTGATGACTTAGAGCGAATCTATGGGGCTATCACCAAGAGTGCCTAAGAAAAAGGCTTTCTTCTTCGCCTTTCTTTTTTCAGGAATCCTCCTTTTCCTTGCCTCTATTTCTCCTGGTAATCTGGCAGCGAAGACGGCAGGGTTGGGTTCGCCCAAGCCCCGCGGCAAAATAGTTATCTTTGTGATTAACCAGGTAAGCCTTGATGATCTGAGCAAAGCAAAGATTCCTCACATAAAATGGCTGATCAAAAAGGGTGCCCCGGGCGCCATGAACACAAGAACTCCTCTCCAGGAATCAACTTCTGCGGCATACACCACCATCGGCGCTGGAAACAAAGCTCTTGGTTTGGGATTGCGCAGCCCCGGAGGCTCAAAAGCCTGGGAGGGTTTCAACTCTCAGGAACGGATTGGAAATGAGGTCGCGGCGGACATATATAAACGGAGAACAGGGCAAACTCTTTCGCCATATTCTCTGGCTAACCTCTCGATCACCCAGATTATTCAGGCAGACTTAGAGGAGAATCTGGGTGCAAAACCTGGTTCACTTGGTGACGCTCTACACGCGGCAGGCTTTAAAACAGCAGCGATCGGGAACAGTGACACCTCGACAGAATTTGGCCGCTCCGTCGTAAATCTGGTCATGGATAGCAGCGGTAAAGTCGATTATGGAGATGTCAGCCGGGCTGTTCTTCAAGAGGATTCTGCGTCTCCCTCTGGCCTTCGAACCGATTCGAGAAAACTTTTCCTCGCATTCGAAGACGCTTATTCGAAAACAGACGTCATTGCGGTGGAGTGGGGAGACACCCCCCGACTCGAAGCTGAAAACATCTATTTGAGCCCAGCCGTGGGCGAAAAGGCCAAAAGGGATGCCCTTCAGCGAGCTGACCGCTTTCTCGGTAGAATCTTAAAATCGATGAATCTAAAGAAGGATCGGATAATTGTCATCGCACCAAGCCCTTCGGAGGCGGCTCTGAGAAACAACGATATCCTGACCCCTGTCTTGATGACGGGTGACGGTGTAACAAGAGGCATTCTTACCTCTGAGGCGACTCGGCAGGATGGAATAATAGTTAACACAGATATCGCTCCGACCATCTTGAAGTTTTACGGTCTCAATATACCTGCTCAGATGATAGGACAGCCTGCTTATGGTAAAAGTTTTAGCCAAGACCCACTTTCTTTCCTTGTCAGCGCCAATAGGAAGTGGGTTGATAAGCGCAATTTCTCGGCCCCGGTTTTAAAGACTTTCGTGGTATGGAGCATATTTATAATGCTCATGGCAATGGTTCTCCTTCTGGTTCCTTCCTATCGGCCCCATGCCCTTCGGATCAGGCCATTACTTCTGAGTATTCCCATCGTTCCTTCAGTTTTTCTGATTCTTCCTTTGTTTGATCAGAAAAGCCTCTTTACATCTTTTATTGCAGCAATATTTCTCACTGCTTTTTTAACGACACTAATTTGGTGGACGAGAAAGGATACCAGTTCGCTGGTGGTAATCGGATTGATTGCGGTAGGTCTGGTCTCTATCGATCTTTTCAGCGGGGCCTATTTAGCTCAGGCATCTCTCTTGGGCTACTCATTCATCGGAGGGTCGAGATTTTATGGTATCGGAAACGAATATATGGGTGTAATTATCGGAGCGACGGTTGTCAGCTTGTCGCTCTTCCTTGATAAATCTCAGTTTCTTGAAAATAACAAGAGCTGGATTTCTAAGGCGGCAATCATGCTGCTGCTGGCAGGGATCGCCTTTGTCGTTGGCTCCCCCCTTTTGGGCGCGAATTTCGGAGGATTGCTAGCAGCAGTGGCCGCCTTTGGCTTCGCCTACCTTGGTTTTTTAAAGAGGAAAGCATCGTTCCGGGATGCTTTATTGCTCATCATCGGAGGATTGATTATTACCAGTGGATTTATTCTTTTAGACGTAGTCAGGGGTGCTAGCTCAGAGTCCCACATCGGCCGGCTTATTCATTCTATTCAGGCCCAAGGGTTAGATCCCTTGATTCAGATAATCGAGCGCAAAGTGACCACGAATATAAAACTTTTCCAGTTTGCCTTCTGGAATTGGGTCAACGTCTCATCCTTTGTCATTCTTCTGGTCGCTTTCTACGGCCTCAAAAATCTGCTAAAATTGGTTTTTCAAAGGTATCCCTATTTTAGATGGGGATTAGTGGGTGGAATTGCTGGCAGTGCGGCCGCCCTGATTTTTAATGATTCGGGGGTGGTGGCTATGGCAACTATCTTTGTCTTTCTGATACCGAGCACCCTGTATCTTATGGCCAAAGAGGGCCAGGAACCAAAGGGCGAATTAAAAGAAGCTCTTTAAATAAAAGGAGGAGGTAAAACGATGGGTGTTAGATCATTTGGCTGGGGCCTTATTAGTGGCGCGGGCATCGGTGCAACTCTGGCGATCGTCTTCGCTCCACAAGCCGGGGACAAGACGAGGGAGCAGATCGCCTCGACGGCTGCCGATTTAAGAGAATCGGCGGGAAGTCTCCTAAGCCAGGCCCGCGAAAGTCTGGGCGAGGCGGCAACCAAAGTGGAAGGAGCCCTCGGTCTTCAGGAGCGCCGGATAAAGCGCAAGATGGAGGAGCTCAAAGCAGAGCTGGCCAAGTATAGCGCTGAAGTTTCTGAAGCAGAAGGAACTTAGAAAAATATTTCCGCCGGAACGATGATTTCCCAGGAAACTCTCGAGCGCGTTCTTAAAGTGGCCCTGAAGAAGGGCGGTGACTTCGCTGACATCTTTGCCGAAAGAAAGGCGGGCACTGCCGTTCGCCTCGAAGACCGAAAGGTCGAAGAGGTTGTAAGTGGCTACGATGCCGGTGCGGGTATTCGAGTCGTTTCGGGAGAGAGCACCAGATATGTTTTTACCGACGATCTCTCCGAAAAGGGGCTTCTTCAAGCGGCAGAAGCGGTGGCGGAGGCTGTTAAAGCTGGCGCAGAACAACCTCTCAACACGGCTTCCCCTTTTAAAGAAGAAATTCCACCGGTCCGGCATGAGGTAAAGATTCCTCCTTCCGACATTAACCGGGACAGGAAGGTTGACGTAGTCTTAAGGGCGGATGAAAAGGCGCGCTCCATGGGGAAGGAGATTCTTCAGGTTACAGCCAGTTACACCGATAGCGTTCAAGACGTTCTAATCGCCAACTCTGAGGGCCGCATTGCTAAAGATAAGAGGGTTCTGACCAGGCTTTTCGTGCACGTAATCGCGCGGAGAGGTGACAATGTCCAGACCGGTTTTGAAACCCCTGGACTTCACGCTGGCTTTGAATTCTTCGACAAAAACCCACCGGAGAAGGCGGCGGAAATCGCCGCCGAACGCGCTTTGGCTATGCTCGACGCGAGGGCCGCTCCGGCGGGGAAAATGCCGGTCATCGTGGCCAGTGGCTCTGGCGGTGTTCTTTTTCACGAGGCCTCCGGCCATGGATTGGAAGCAGACGCTATTCAAAAGGGGGCTTCCGTTTACGCCGGGCGGCTTGGGGAGAAGGTCGCCTCGGGCAAAGTATCCGCTGCCGATGACCCGAGCTTGGCGAATCGATGGGGCTCCTTTGCCTTCGACGATGAAGGAACCCCGGCAAAACGGAATCTCCTGATAGACAAGGGTGTTTTGGCTAACTACATGTACGACCGAATTCGCGCTCTTAAAGATAAAGTTCCGGCAACATCCAACGGAAGACGGCAATCCTTTCGCCATGTTCCCGTCCCTCGGATGACCAACACCTTTATCTTGCCTGGCAGTGACACCTTCGAGGAAATGCTCGCGGCAACAAAAAGAGGTCTTTATGCAAAGGCCCTTGGTGGGGGTGAGGTAAATCCGGCCACTGGCGACTTTGTCTTTGGTGTCTCAGAGGGTTATCTGATTGAAAAGGGAGAGATTGCTTATCCTGTGCGAGGAGCTGTCCTGGTGGGAAATGGTCCAAGAATTCTTAACCTGATAGACTTTGTCGGACGCGACCTGGACTTTGACGCCGGGATGTGCGGTAAAGACGGTCAGGCTGTTCCCGTCGCCACGGGCCAACCAGCCATAAGGATAAGTGAACTGACCGTCGGTGGCACACAGCAGTAATGCAAAGTCGACCTAAAGGTCGACCTCTACAAAAGAGACAGGAGTGGTAGCCGAGGCACCTTGCTTGTCCCGCTGCACTCTGGCGGGGCCTCGGTTCCAAGTGGCAGGGCAAGATGCCCTACCGGTCCAATGTTACATGGTAGGAAGGCAGGGCAAGGTGCCCTACCCTACCAAGGTAGCCGAGGCATCCTGCCTCGGATACCGGTTGCTTTGTAG
>JBAQMN010000226.1:0-7415 GCA_049302895.1 Actinomycetota bacterium
AGTTCACATGGCTTGATACCCTCGGTTGTAATCATAGGGTGATCATCGGTGACAACTTGCTGCTTTCCATCGGATGTCCTCACAAAATACATCCGCTTGTTCTTCTTCTGCTTTTTGGTCAACTGAATGACTTTTGTCCACTTTCCATCTCTGTCAAGAATGTACAAATCGCTGATGGGCTGCTTAATCCATACCCCATCTTCCGTCTGAAATTCAAAGGGAAGCCCGTCATAAAACTGCTTGATCGATATAAGCTTCTCAAAATTCCCTTTCTTTTTGGCTAAAACAACGCTGTCGCCCATGTAGGTATAGGGCCTTACTATGAATCCCAGATCATGAAGGTGGATGTCGCCGATCATGTGGGCCTGGGAAACATCCTCGGAAAAAACCTTCCTCAGAGCATATTCTTTAAGAAGAGCCTCAGCCAGCGTTAGATTTATGGATTCGGGATTGTGTGTGGTGTTGCTGTTTTCCTTGTTAGCATTGAAAATGATCTGCTCCACGTCGTACATGGGAAGACCGAGGTGAGAGTGCCTCTTGTGCATCATAGGAAGGTCTCGTTCAAGGAGTTCAATATCGATGAGCTCTCGTATAATGCTTGTGGTGACATTCTTAAGATTGCTGTCCAGGATCTTCTGCTCGACGGCGTCGGCAATCTCTTCAGACAGGTCGGTCGTGGCACCCGTCTCGATCACCAATGAATTAACAATCTTGGATTTGTCCCACGGATTTATTTCCGCTTTGGAGGAAGTAGAAACCATCAAAGCGATATCCGTGGCATCCCCCTTGTTTGAAGAATTCTTGATTACGTTAATAGTTTTCGCTTCCACCGAACTCATCTGCTTCGACCTCCTGTCTTAGATCTCTTTGGGGCAAACGTTTTGTGCAATTTGGCCAGCTCCTTTGTAAACTTTTCGATATCCTTAAAGTCTCTATAGACAGACGCGAAACGAACGTAAGCAACCTTGTCCATCTTTCTTAAACGTTTGAGAGCCATCTCGCCAATCTCCCTGGACGAAACCTCGTACTTGAACTGGTTCCTCAGATCGGTTTCGATGTCGTCCACAACCTTCTCCAGCTCTTCCCGGGCAATCGGCCTTTTGACCGTCGCCCTAATCAGTCCGGCCAGGATTTTTCCTCGGTCAAAGGGCTCCCGTTCCTGATTTTTCTTGACAACCGTAATGGGAATCTCTTCCATCTTTTCAAAGGTGGTGAAGCGCTGTTTGCAATTCAAACACTCTCGCCTTCGCCTGATGGCGCTTCCACCCTCCGCCGCCCGAGAATCGACTACTTTGGTTTCCAAATGGGCACAATAAGGACATTTCATCCAGCCAACCCCTTGACCTGTGAACACAATATATTGACGTTACTCAGTCATTTTATCACCAAATGTTGTGTTGTCAAGACTTTTTTTAAAAACTTTTCTGAGCTTTTCCTTCAGTATGCTCGAACACCCGTTTGACCACCGTCATCGCCGGGGCAGGCATGCCAAAAATTAATTTATCACGAACACTTGTTCTAAATCAATGGTTATTACAAAATTGTTCGAACTTATGTTTGCATTTTCCTTTTTCTTGTGCTACACTCTCCGCGTAGGCGGACAGAGACGTCCGCCTCCACAAGAAGCCTAAAAGGAGGTCCTATGGAGAAGAGAGAAGAGCTTAGCAAGAGACAGAAGGAAATCTTGAGATTTATCCTGAGCGAGGTGCGAAAGAAAGGCTATCCCCCCTCAGTGAGGGAGATCGGCAAGGCGGTGGGACTTTCTTCCTCCTCCACCGTCCACGCTCACCTATCCAACCTGGAAAAGAAGGGTTATCTCAAGCGTGGCCAGGCTCTGCCGAGAGCCATTGAAATTCTTCAGCCTGGTCCGGGGGCAACTGTTCCTGCATACAAAAGGGTTTCCAATGTACCTCTGGTGGGAAGAATCGCCGCTGGAGAGCCCGTTCTCGCCGAGGAAAACATCGAGGATTATTTCCCCCTGCCCACCGATATTGTGGGTGAAGGTCCGAGCTTCCTTCTCACAGTCAAGGGCGACAGCATGACCGAGGCTGGCATCTTCGATGGAGACTACGTGGTGGTGAGAAAGCAGCCGACAGTAGAAAACGGCGAAATCGCGGCCGTGCTACTGGAGGACGAGGCCACCGTCAAAAGATTCTACAAAGAAAGGGACCGAATTCGTTTGCAGCCCGAGAATTCAAGCATGGAGCCGATAATCACCAAAGACGCGCTGGTTCTGGGCAAAGTGATTGCTGTTCTACGAAGACTATAATTTCCGAGGCTGGGAGCATTTCCGAGGCTGGGAGCCTCGGCTACCTGGCTACTTGGCTTTCTGAAGTTCTTCGACCTCGCTGAGCATGTAACGGGGCAGATCGACTACCAGAGAGACTCCATGGGAGAACTCCCTCTCCTGCACGACTGCTCCATTGGCGTAAATCCGCTCAAGAAGTCTTCTCTTATCCACCGGAATATACAAATGAACCCGAATCAACCCTTTTGATGCCCTATCTTTAATTTCGTTAATCAAATCCTCGATGTTCTCGCCCTTTAGCGCTGATACAAAAATGCCTTTTGGAAACTCCCTTTTTAAGCGGGCAATCTCTATCTCGCTCACCCGGTCAACCTTGTTGAAGAGGTTCACCCGGTTTTTCTCCGCCACCCCAATCTCCGACATCACCTCTTCCACCGCCTTCATCTGCTCCCGAAAGTTTGGGTGACTGACATCGACGATATGCAAAAGGAGATCCGCCTCTCTAATACTATCCAGGGTCGAGCCAAAAGCAGCGATGAGCTGGTGGGGAAGGTTCTTGATGAATCCGACGATGTCAGAAATGACAACCGTCTGCTTGTTGGGAAGAACCAGGCGCCGTGTAGTCGGATCCAGAGTGGCAAACAGCTTGTTCTCGACAAATACGTCGGCATGGGTCAGAGTGTTTAGAAGGGTGGACTTTCCCGCATTAGTGTAGCCAACCATTGAAACGGTAAAAACCCCCGTCTTCTTCCGCTTCTTTCTCTGGGTCAGCCGGCTCTTGCGAATGTGCTCGAGATCTTTTCTCAAGTGGCTGATGCGTTGCTGAATGCGGCGCCGATCGACCTCAAGCTTGGTTTCACCGGGACCACGCGTTCCTATACCTCCACCTAACCTTGAGAGTTCGATTCCCCTTCCCTTGAGCCGCGGCAGCAGGTAAACCCCCTGTGCCAGCTCAACCTGAAGAGCTCCCTCTCTTGAGTGAGCTCTCTGGGCGAAGATGTCCAGGATGAGAGCGGTTCTATCAAGTATCTTGCAGCTTATGATGTCTTCCAGATTGCGTTGTTGAGAAGGGCTCAAATCGTGATTGAATGGGACAAGATTGACCCCAAGATTGTTAGCCACATTCTGGATTTCCTGGGCCTTGCCCGGTCCGATGAAGGTTCGAGGATGAGGCTTATCTCTTTCCTGAATGATCTTATCTACTACCTCTGCTCCGGCGGTGATTGCTAACTGCTCAAGCTCTCGTAACGACTCCTCAATATCGGAAAGACGATCATTTGGCAGCTTCAGCGCCACCAGCAAGGCTTTTTCTTTTTTATTTACAACTGTTTCTTGATACGTTCCAGGGCCTCCTTGAGGCGGTCGTCTTTGACAGTTAGAGAGATTCGGAAGTATCCTTCACCGGATGGACCATAGGCATTACCAGGAGAGAGTACGACACCCACTTTGTCCAGTACGTGATTGGTAAAACTGGCTGAGGTGAAACCCTTGGGGACCGGAACCCAAACATAAATCGTCCCCAGGGGGCGGTTTACAGAGAAGCCAGCCTCGGTTAGAGTGTCAACGACGAGATCACGACGTCTCCTGTAGATGCGCCCCATCCTTTCCACGGAATCCTGAGATCCGGTGAGAGCCTCTATACCGGCGTGTTGAACAGCGTTAAAAATCCCAGAGTCAATGTTTGTCTTGACCCGACCAAGCGCCTCGACAACCTTTGCATTTCCCGAAACCCAGCCGACTCGCCAGCCGGTCATGTTGTATGTTTTTGAGAGAGAGTGGAATTCGACGGCCACATCCTTGGCTCCCGGTGTCTCAAAAATGCTGGTGGCGACATAGTCATCGAAGGTTATCTCCGAATAAGCAAAATCGTGACAGATGATGAAGTCATGCTTTCTTGCCAGCTCAACAGCCTCCTCAAACAAGGTGTCCCTGGCAATGGTAGCCGTCGGATTATTCGGATAGTTCAGAAACATGAGCTGCGCCCTATCAAGGATTTTCGGATCAATCTGAGTAAAATCCGGGTTAAATTCGTTTTCTGCCAGAAGAGGCATCAGTTCTGCGTGGCCCCCAGCCAAGATCGTCGCCGTAGAGTAAACAGGATAAGCCGGATCCGGAATAAGAGCTACCTCTCCAGGATCAATTAAAGCCAGGAAAATGTGGGCAATTCCCTCTTTAGAGCCGATCAGAGGCAAAACCTCGGTATGCGGATCGAGGTGAACTTTAAAACGCTTATAGTACCAGCGGGCAATCTCCTCTCTGAACTGAGGGAGCCCATAGTAAGAGGGGTAGCGATGGGTTATCGGATCGTTGGCCGCCTCGCAGAGTCTGTCAATAATATGTTGAGGAGTCGGCTCGATGGGATCGCCCATTCCCAGACTTATCACGTCCACCCCGTGAGCCTCTTTCTCCTCGATTTTCCTGTCGAGCTCTGCGAACAAATAAGGCGGTAGATTCTGGATTCTTTTTGCTAGCTCCATTCCTCACCCACCAGCCTTTCGTAGGTGGCATCTAAAGCTTCGCTGATGACTTTCGTGTCGGAGATAACCGGCATAAAATTTGTGTCCTGAGCCCATCTGGGAACGACATGAATGTGCACGTGATCACCAAACCCTGCCCCGGCAACCTCTCCTACATTCATGCCTATGTTGAAACCTTCAGGTTTCAGAGCACTCCTAAGAACGCGCATGCTCCTCCTCAAAACCTCCATCAGCTCAAGCAGCTCTTCGTCACTTAAGCCTTCGAGGTCGGGCACGTGTTTGTAGGGACTGATCATAAGATGACCGCTGTTGTAGGGATAAAGATTCATCATCACACAGCAGCTCTCTCCCCGATAGACTATGTAGTTTTCTTTGTCCTTCTTCTCCTTGGGCTTGTGACAAAATATGCACCCTTTCGGCTTTTCGCCCATAATGTATTTAACCCGCCAGGGTGCCCAGAGTTGCTTCACGTTGCCTCCAGTATTTTATCTTTTAACTCAACTTTAAAACCAAAAGTCTTCACTACTTCTATATGCGTTGTAGTGTGCCGAGTAATCTGACTTATAGATGCTCTTCCGCCGGCAAGGGCCAGATAAGGTACTATCTGGTCGGCCATGTATCTGTCGAGACATGCCCCCGAATTAATCTCTTCAAGAAGATCCCGGGCCGCCTCCTCCCCTACCAATTCGGATCGCTTTCCTCTCTCTCCCAACGAGTCTGCACCGAGCCGGGAATTTTCCCTCTGCACCCAGAGAACAATGCCCGATCCCAGCGACAGAGAATCCACATATTCCTCCGAAATGTCAGCTTCTATTTTACCAAACTTGGCTTTGATTATCCGCAAAGCCGCTTCCTTCTGCCTCTCAGCTACCCTGCCATCCCTTAGCCTACTATGAGCAAAGGAAATCCCCTGAATTCCCACGATTTCACCAGGATCGACTAATTTTATCCCTTCAAGCGGCTTTGGCGAAATCTCAACCCCTACTCTTCCTCCCCCTTTTGGATAAAAACCTCGCTTGAACAGTTTAATTGCTGCGTTATAGCCGTGTTTTTTTAGAATCGGCAGGGTAACAAATCGAAGATAGTCGATGGGAGGACTCCAGTTTACGTCCGTTCCACCCGTAATATCAACCTCTACTTTAGATTGAGCTTGCGTCGATGCGATCATTAGTGCCTGAAGAACCAGAGTGACGGATCCAGCCGTTCCGATATCCACTCTGAAAGAGGCCCCACGAATATCTCGCGGATAGAACTCAACCTCTGGAGACCCAATGGATAACCCTTTGGTCGTGGCGCCAGTCAGCTCGGCTACGGTCTTTACCGCCGTGATGTGCTGCGCCTGAAGGCCCGACTTTGGCCTCTTTGCCCGGATATTTGTCACGCGGACAGGTTTTCCCGTCAACGCACTCAAGGCGATGGTCGTTCTCAGAACCTGACCCCCACCCTCGCCTTTCGAGCCATCAATAACTATCATGAAGTTTGCCTGAGTAAACCAGAGTGGCCGGCCCCGTCAGATAAACACGGTCGTCTTTTCCCCAGTCGACCAGCAGGTCCCCGCCCTGCAAATGAACAGCCGCCTTTCTCAGAGCAAAATTGTTGCGGGCCGCGGCAACCAACGAGGCAGCCGCTCCAGTTCCACAGGCCAGGGTCTCCCCCGCACCTCGCTCCCACACCCGCATCTGAAGTTCATTCTTGTTCAAAACCTCAACAAACTCAACGTTTGTCCGCTTGGGAAAGACAGGAAGATCTTCAATAGCCGGACCGAGCCGCTCGACAGAAGCAGTTTTAACGTTCGATACAAAAATCACGCAGTGAGGATTCCCCATTGAAAGACAAGTCACCTCGAGGTCTAAATCGCCCACCTTGAGAAGCTCATTCACCGCCTCTTTTTCGTCACCAAGCATGGGAATCTTCGAACGAGTGAAAATTGGTTCCCCCATATCAACCTGGACCGATTGAACGTCTTTTCCAGTCACGTTCAGCCCGACGCGTCTTTCTCCTGACAGAGTCTCGATTGCCAATTCACGCTCAGAACTCAAACCCTTTTCATAGATGTACTTAGCCAGACAGCGGATGCCATTCCCGCACATCTCCGCCTCTCCCCCATCGGCATTAAAGATGCGCATTCTGAAATCAGCTTTTTTGGAGGGAAGCAACAAGAGGATGCCGTCGGCCCCGACGCCGAACCGGCGGTCGCACAGACGCCGCACTTTCTCAGCGGAAAATTTAACCTTTCGAGCCAACGCGTCAATTATGATGAAATCGTTTCCTAAAGCGTGTGCCTTTACAAATTCCACTTGACCCTCTATCTCCGTCACTATGCCCTGACTGCTGTAGTGGTCGACCTTTAGGTCGACTTTGTTCGCGGACCTAAAGGTCCGTCTCTACATTTTAGGTTTCTTCAGTCTATCTTCTAGGTATGATTCTATCCTATCAGCTAGCTCCTTTGCACTTTCGCCAGCGCCTCTTTCAAACCAGATAATCCTCGGATCTCGCCTAAACCAGGTGAGCTGGCGCTTGGCAAAGTGCCTGCTGTTTACCTTTATTCTTTTTACACCCTCGTCAAAGGAAACTCCTCCCTCAAGATAATCGAGAAGTTCCTTATATCCCAGAGCCTGCTTAGCCGTGATAACCGCCCCAAAACCTTTGGCCGCCAGGTTTCTGACCTCTTCGAGTAAGCCCCTCTCAAG
>JBAQMN010000227.1:0-4489 GCA_049302895.1 Actinomycetota bacterium
GGGTTACTATCTCTCAGGGGGAAGTATTCCCCCTCAATGATACGTAAGGCTGGGGAGTTATTCGAGGGGAAACGCTGGGTTTCCCCTCGAACGAGCGAGCCCTGTATAGACAGCGAGCGACGTGAGAATCCCTCCAGGCGCGCCAGATTTCCGCACTTTACAGCAGTGGGACTAAAGCAGTTCTATTGTTTGACACGAGAGTAAGTCTTACATATAATGTACTAAAAAGTGGACAGTTGTCCACTAAAGTGGACAGTCATCTGCGAGGTACTTTTGTGAAATACACTAATCCATTGGACGATATCCTTGGACAGAAATCAAAAGTAAAGATACTGCGATACTTATCAAAGGACAATACAGAGGCAAGCGGACGTCAGATCGCCGCTGATGTCAAAATGAGCCCGACGGTATGCCACAGAGCCTTAAATGAGCTCGTCTCACAGGGGATAATTTCAACCCGTAGAACCGGCAATATCCATCTTTTTAGATTAAATATGGACAATTACATGGTAGAAAAGATGCTTCTTCCTCTTTTTAAGAAAGAAAGCGGAATGATGAGAATGCTAGCGAAGGAGGTTTCAAAAGAGATCAGAGAAGACGTTATTTCGATCATCCTCTTCGGCAGTCTTGCGAGAAGGGCCGAGGAGCCTTATAGCGATATCGATCTTTTAGTTGTAGCTCAAAATGCTGAATCGAAGGAAAAACTTAAAACTTTTTTTTCAAAAAGGCAAGATGACTTCATAAGAAGATTTGGCAACGTTTTATCACCCTATATCATTACAAGGACTGATTTCAAAAGAAGATATCAGAAAAATGATCCACTGATCCGGGAGGCAGTAAAGACAGGACAACTTTTTTTCGGAAAGAGAGTTTCGGAGGTTCTTCTGGGTGGCTCCAAGGAAGCTTAAGACAAGACAAATTGATAGAGCAAAATACCGCATCTATTTAAACAAAGCATCCGACTTCTATGAGACAATGATTGATGCCTTTCAGAAGAAAAATTGGAACTCTGTTGGGCTTGCTGCTGTTCACTGTGTGATCTCGGCAACCGATGCCCTTCTTTCTTTCCAAAGTGGGGTCCGCTCTGTAAGTCAAGATCATCGCGAAGTAGCTCAACTTCTTAGGCAACACGTCGACTCTAAAGGGGTACTTGAGAATTCAAAACGCTTGCTTAAAGTGATCGGCATGAAGAATTTGGTCGAGTATGAGGCGAGAAATTTCACCCAAAAAGAAGCAAATGTTGTTATGAAGGACACAGAAAGATACTTTGAATGGGTTAATTCCCTCGTTCCAAAAGAATGAATCGTAGCTTCCGATTCCCTGGCCTGATTTATGACTCATCGAAACCCCACTTCAATACTCGCTTGCAACATGCCTTCGGTCTTTTTTCTATAAATGTTTAAAAAGGTCCGCTGGGGGGGACTTAGGACTTGCCATATTGATTTTCTGCTACCAAATTGCTACTAAAAGGAGCCAAAACACCCAAAAATATGGCGGATCACCCTTCAGGGTGGTTCGCCATATTTCCTAATCAGATGCAATATCGTGGAAAACCATAAACTACCCTGGACTGCCCTTATCTGACTTCGAATTTGTCGCTCTATCCAGCCGGCTACATGCGCGAACTCGCTTTAGTTTTGCCCGTAACACCTTTCTTTTCTTTAGATTGAAAGCCATGATAGGCAAAGCTATAATAGGCGATATCTTGCTCATTGCTCCGAACAAGCGCTTTGTCGTGGCCCTGAGAGCATATATCTGTTGATCTACGAACCGGTAACCTTGTTCAAGTTCTGTAGCTGTCATCAGTTTAGGACGGAAGACAACTGCGTCATATGCCCCACCGTAATGGCGCCAATCTTTGTGTATTATCCTGTCTTCCCTTTCAAGTTTCCTGAAAAGGTCTGTGCCTGGATAAGGCGTCAAAACACATACGTTAGGAATGTCAATATTATTGCTAAGAATAAACTCGATAGTCCTGTCAAAAACGCTGGTATCGTCGTTGTCCAGACCTAAAATAAAACTACCTGCCACAGATATCCCATGAGCATGGAGCTTCTTCACAGCCTCTTTATAATCTGAAACCTTGTTGGTTCTTGTTTTTCCAATCCTCCTGATGTTTTCTTCAGACAAGGATTCAAAGCCGATGAGCAAACACTTGCAGCCGCTTTTCGCAGCTAGGTCCAGCAGTTCATCGTCGGCAGCGATTGTGAGCGTGGCCTGGCCAAACCACCAGATATTCTTCGGTATCAACGCTCTAAACAGTTGCTTAGCATATGTGGGGTTGCCAACAATGTTATCATCAACGAATACCGCCGCCCGGTCAGAGAAAGTTTCAATTTCAGAAACCACTTCCGGGATTGGTCGACAGCGATAGCTACGGCCCGCCACAGCATGAATTGAGCAGAAAGAGCAGTGATTGGGACATCCCCGCGTGGCCTGAAGTGTGTTGGTTGTTACATAACTTTGCTTACAAAGCAGGTCCCGGCGTGGGATTGGCATTCTTTGCATGTTGCTGAAAGTCCGGCTACGATAAAAACGCTGTAACTTGCCTGCCTTGGCATCAGCAAGTACTTGGTGCCAGACTCCTTCCGCTTCTCCGATTACCACCGCGTCAGCATGCTGAGCCGCCTCCTCCGGTCGCACAGTCGCGTGCATGCCTCCTAAAACGACCTTCACTCCTCGTTCTCTAAACCGGTCGGCGATGTCGTAACTGCGCAAAGCAGTCACTGTCAGGAGGGTTATGCCAACCAGGTCGACACTCTGATCAAAGTCTATCTCCTGGATATCTTCATCAACGACAGTTATCTCAGAATCTGGGGGGGTTAAGGCGGCAAGCATTGTAAGCGCCAGCGACGGTATTCCGTTGCCTGTGCCAGTTTTCCAGCGCGAGACTTTATTAAAAACAGAACGAATTGGTTCCCAACCCTCTCCCTTTTCGAAGGAGAGCTCGCTCTCCTTACGTCCTGGCCGAATTAGACAAATCCTCATTAGCTAATTTCACCCTTCTTTCACTGACAACCTAAGATTTCGCTCTTATTCTAAACCAACCCCATTATACATATATTTGCCAGAGTCGTGCCGGAACAGAAACTACGCCTGGTTAACGCACTCAAAGCGAACAATGAGGTCGCGATAGGGGGTCAGGTCTTGCATTTCAACATCTAATCTAGTGCGTCGATATAAAATAGCCTTAGCGACGTAGCAGTTATAGATTCTATAAACAGAATAGAGTCGGGTTCGTAGTGAATGTTAAGATGCAAGACCTGACCCCAAGCTCGCCATCCTTCGCTGAAGCTTCGGATGGCAGGCCAGATGAATTCGCGCGAAGGATGGCGTCCTCCGTAGCTTTAGCGAAGGAGGGCAGACATTTAGATGTTGCCAATGCTCTTGACAGAATGCTCAGTGAGTATAGAATGCTTAATAAGTATTGGTCTGAAAGGAGGTGACAAATGAGATGAGAATTGCTCTTATCGTGCTTATCGTGATTCTGGCTGTCGTCGTGATTTTTGGTGCTGGTTCTTATGCGTATTTCAACCGGCCGACCTCTTGTGCTACCTGTCATGTTATGAAGGATTACGTTAGCTCATGGCAGAAAACTAAGCACAGTCGGGCGGATGTTGATTGTTACAGTTGCCACGCACAGCCGGGAATCAGGGGTCGCCTGGGCGCTCATGCGCGGGGACTCCGTTATGTCGTGACCTACTGGGGCAAACCGAAGCTCAAAGCAGACGTACCTAATGGCGCGTGTTTTCGCTGTCACTTCACCTACAGCAAAGAGTCAAAGAATAAAATCGCTTCAAATCACTACAAGAGTTACTTGAAGAAGGACGTGAAGTGCGTAGATTGTCATCTGCAGTTAGCTCACGTGACCGCCAATAAGAAGAAGCTACCTAAAACAATAGCTGACGGATGGGCAGGAGTCGATGTTTGCAAGAGGTGCCACGAGCCTCAGTATAAAGCCTGGAGCGAGGAAGCGTTGCATCCTGAGGCGATGCAGGTTCTTATGCCCAAAATGGTTACGAACAAGAATTGTCTGCCGTGTCACACTGTCGGGTTCAACAAGGGCGGTTTTGTCAGTCTTGAAAAAACACCAAAGCTCGCTGCTGTTCAGTGTGAGAGTTGCCATGGCAAAGGAGAAAACCACATCGCTCGGCCCAAGGCTGAGAATGCTCCAGATGCCGGACTCAACGCCGAGGCGTGCGGCGTGTGCCACACCGGCCCCCACCACAATACTTTCTCGGAGGCCGAGTGGAAAGGAACCAAGCACGCTCGCGCTCTCCCTGACCTCCTAAAGTTCCGGAAGATTAAGCCTGAGGCGGTGAAAGACTACTGCCTGGAGTGTCACTCTACCGATTATCGACTGGCACCGGCGGATAAGAAGCCCACATTGGATACGGCGAAGCTCTCTCTAACCTGCCAGGCCTGCCACGACACGCACTCGACTCTGACTCGTCTTCCAAAGAATCTGCTTTGCCAGAGTTGTCACACC
>JBAQMN010000228.1:0-8348 GCA_049302895.1 Actinomycetota bacterium
CCGCTCATCCCGGTGGACGAAAGCCTTTCTCGCTTCCTCCAGAACCTCCTTCATCTTGCCGTCGTCGGTGTAGATGGTTACCTGAACCTTATCAACAATGGCCGGGAAATCGTCCAGAAGCTGCGCGTTGATGATTTCACCAAAGTGTTTTATCTTGAATCCCTTCTCTTTGGCACTGATGCTGATTCTGAGCCAGTTCAGGTCCCGCTGACCCATGTGCCAGGCTCCCTCGGCGCTGTTGATCATGTGGTGGAGCTGCCTCTCCAGAACAGGCTCGAAATCGGGCTGCATCTTGCGGCCAGCCACGTCCACTACAATTCCCAGAGGGAGAACCGAATGAGTCTCTACGCTATCGATCTCCGGTCCGATTACTTCAATCTTTCCGTCTTCGACCTCCTCGGGCTGGCGCATCCTCAGATACTCGAAGGATGTCGACTTCTGCCCACCAAACTCCACATATGTCTGTTCCTTCCTGATCCTCTCCCCCTCAAAAGCCGGCCCATAGGGAACAGGGATGGGGACCTCGGTGACTTTGATCTTCACTCCTCGGACCTCGATGGCTGTCGGCACCAATTTGTCGTCAGGTATGTTGGAAACTACATGCTCAAAGGTGCAGATTCCGGTGGGTAGAATCTGGGGGATATCGGTATCGGCAATCACCGGAAAGCCGAAGTTTATCGCCCCGGCCGCCGTGGCATACTTCGCGTCGTCCACCTCACCCAGAGCCAGCACAAAGGCAAAGACCCGATTCTTATTGTAAAGGAGTACGTCTCGAGCCCCCTTCATTCCGTCGGGCGTGATACCGCCGAAGGTCATGGCGGCGCGGGCGGCGAAGCCCAGAGCGTAGACGGCAGCGGTTATCTCCTTGCCGTAGGGAACCAGATAGACATCCCAGCCCATCTGGACTCCTTCCTCTGCCAACTGTTCGGCCATGCTCTTTCCGTTAGTCTCTCCCGCCATAAACACCAGAATGTTTTTCTCCCTGAGTTTCGTGGCGAGCTCGACAGCCGCCTCATTAGTCGGAAGTGCCCCTACGCAGGCGGCAAAGCCGGGCATGCTGCCATCAACCAGCTTGATTCCTTGGGTTCGGAGAATAACGTCGTCGGTTGCTCCAATCCATATTCCGTTAATCGGGTTAGGCCCGACGACATACTTAACCGCCTCGATTATCTCCTCAGCAAAAAGGGTGGCCATGCCGGCGTCCAGTGCATTGCCCAGATAGGGCAGCCAGACTTTTTCGCTGGGCTCGGGCGGCAAAAGGGATTTGGCCTTATCCAGTACAGGCTTTAAATCCCCTAAGGTTTTGGCCTTGATTCCAAGCATGCTATAGATCACTGGCAAATAGTAAGCGGTGTCGGGAAAGGAAACCTCCAGGGATTCGCCTTTCTCCTGAATGGCCTTGTTCAGAGCCTCTTCGGCCTGCTTGACCAGCTTATG
Organism: Actinomycetota bacterium; assembly: GCA_049302895.1. Lineage (GTDB taxonomy): Bacteria > Actinomycetota > JAHEXW01 > JAHEXW01 > JBAQMN01 > JBAQMN01. The sequence goes on from JBAQMN010000228.1 coordinate 1,438, forward strand.
GGCGCCTCTTATCGCTGCTTGCGCAATTATCTTCGACATATCCGCTCATCACATCCCTTTAAGCATGTCCATCGTTTTTCGAACGAGTTCGGCAGCCTTTGGGTGACGCATAACCAGAATGTCGCTCCCCGCCAGGATCAGCGCTACCGCCGTCAATGCCTCCCAGAGGATGCCGCGCATCCCCGCGTCGCCCCACAATGGCTCGACATCGGTGGGAGTCTTCGCCTCTTTAGCCTTCCAGACTTCCTTGCCGAGGTTGCTAATCATAGGCATCTGGGTCATGGAGTCGTTTTGGGTCAAGGCGGCCAGCCTAAGCCGCTCCATCACCGAGAAACTGTACTCCAGCCCATAGCCTAAGGCGCCGGTCGTGGGGTCTACGACTACGCGAGAGGGATCAAGCCCCAACTGCGTCACGAGAATATTGAGCTGTTTGGCCATATTCACGTCGATGGGTGAGTGGGCCGCCCCGTTGTGGCCGAAACCCATGGCGGCCGCTGCGATTGTTTTGTAGTTATCTTCTTCGATGGGACCGAGAAGAACATTTTTCCCCTGGCAGACCTCAGCCACCTTCGTCAAGACCTCAGCATCCTTTTCAACGCTCCCACTTCCGTAGACAATGAGCGGGATCGAAACCGCGTCTGCTACTTTCTTGGTCACGGAAGCGGCCTCCTCAGCGCTCCGATTCTCCCCGGCGGGATTGGTGGATTGGAGCTGAAGACAGATCATGTCCGCCTTGTACTCGTCCTGACACTTGACGGCCCATCTAATCGGATCGTCCAGGACATCTTTATAGGGCTCGACGCACGCCCCCGGCCAGTCCGAAGGCGGGGCGTCGTAAACCTCAAAGGCGATGGCGGGGAGGTGCGGCATTTCCCCTTCAAAGAGGTAGAAGGGGAGGGCTGTTTCCCCGCCAACGGTTATTTTCCTTTCACCGGCTCCTAGTGTTACCTCACGTATCTTACCGTTATATTCATCAATAGGCGCCTGAAAAGCCATCCTTGCCTCCTTTAAGTGTGCGAATAAACCGCCGTAGGCGGTCCGTCCTTCGGCGGATTCGCACCTACAAGTAGGCGCGATTTCAATCGCGCTCCATTTGGGCAGCCCTGAGAGTATTCTTCATAAGCATCGCGATGGTCATCGGCCCAACGCCACCCGGAACAGGCGTGATGGCCGAGGCCTTCCTGGAAACTTCTTCAAAGGCGACATCGCCCACCAGTCTGCCCTCTACCCGATTGACGCCCACATCGATGACGGCCACTCCGCCCTTGACCATGTCCGCCTTAATTACCTCCGGCCTTCCGACGGCGGCAACCAGGATGTCAGCCCTCCGCGTCTCGGCTCCGAGATCGGCGGTGCGCGAGTGACACATCGTCACCGTGGCATTCTCCTGAAGAAGCAGAATAGAAACGGGCTTCCCGACGATGTTGCTCCTCCCCACCACTACCGCGTTCTTGCCTTCAATCTCAACGCCAGATCTTTTTAAAAGTTCGATAATTCCGTGGGGCGTGCAAGGAAGAAAGGTCGGCTTACCGATGAATAAATTGCCCACGTTTATTGGATGGAAGCCATCCACGTCCTTCTTCGGGTCTATAGCATCGATAATTCTATCTTCGTCTATGTGCCCGGGCAGGGGTAATTGAACCAGAATCCCGTGAATCTTATTATCCCTGTTCAACTGTGCAATCAGGCAAAGAAGCTCCCCCTGAGAAACACTCTCAGGCAAGGCGTGTTTTTCTGAATAGATCCCCACCTCCTGGCAGGCCTTTTCCTTGCCACGCACATATACCTGAGAGGCAGGATCCTCGCCAACAATCGCCACCGCCAGGCCGGGGGTTATCCCTCGCTTCTCTTTGAGCTCTCTCACGCCCCGTGCAACCTCATCCTTTATATCCTGCGCAATTCTCTTGCCATCGATAATCGTCGCGATCACGGTTTCCCCCTTCCTGTTTGCCGTCAGGCAACCTTCCTGGCCACCCTTTTCTCGACCTCCTCGAGCATATTACGAACAGCCCTCAAAGCTACAGAGCTCTCAGGAAGATCGAAAAGCGGCTGTCTTTCAAGATCGGATTGTTCGATGGCCGGATCCTCTGGAATAACTGCCAAGAGGGAGAGCCCCCTCTCCTCAATCTCCTCTCTCAAAACCGAGGGAAGCTCACTCTTCGCCCTGTTAACAACCAGGAAGATCTCTCCGATGCCGAGCTCCTCCTCCCTGGCCAGGTCTCGAATCCTGGCGGCGGTCTGAATGCCCCGAAGGGTAGGGTCAGACACTACCAGAAGAAGGTCCGCTTTGCTGGTCGTCCGCCGAGAGAGATGCTCCATTCCGGCCTCGTTATCCATCACAATGTAGGGATAATTTCCCGAAAGCAGATCAATATATTTCCTTAAGAGAGAGTTGACATAGCAATAGCAACCGGGGCCTTCCGGCCTCCCCATGATCAAGAGGTCGAAGCCCTTGTCTTCCACCAGAGCCTCCTGCAATTGATACTCTACATAAGTCTCCTTGGGAATGCCGGCTGGAATTGCCTCTACGCTCTTCAACACCTCTTCCCGCATCGTCCCGATGGCACTGGTGGCCTCAACCCCCAACGCCTCGTTCAGATTGGAATTCGGATCGGCATCGATTGCCAGAATGGGCGTCTTTCCCTTTGCCTTGAGAACAGCGATTATCAGCCCGCAAAGGGTCGTCTTCCCCGTTCCACCCTTACCAGACACAGCTATCGAAATACCCACAACAATCACCTACAGAATAAAATAAGCTCTTACCCGTCGGTGCGAATCCGCCGAAGGACGGACCGCCTACGGCGGTTTATTCGCACAACTGCGCGCGATTGAAATCGCGCCTACGAGTTTATTTGCTATTTGCTATTTGCGCCATCACGCTCGGAAAAAGCTCTGCGTTGGTGTGGGGGAGGAAGAGAGCCGCGACGTACCCGTCCATGAACTTCGGATTCATCGATAGATCTAGATAAGTCATTCGTCTGGCTACCCTCTTTACCTCGTCCTTTCCCTCTCTGGACACGGCAACCATGTGAGCTCCCCCCAGAGAGCCATTTCCGATAAAGATAAACTTTTCGCAAGGGAGATCGGGCAGAAGCCCGATGGCTATAGCCTTCTCCACCTCCAGGTACTTTCCAAAAGCCCCGGCGATGTAAATTTCCTCGATATCCTTTAGCGAGACCGCCACGCTATCCAGAAGGATGTTGATGCCTGCAAAAACCGCCGCCTTCGCTCTGAGCAGGTTATCGATATCCACCTCGGTGAGGACAATATCCTTTTTCGTCTTGCTCTCTTGCCCCCAAACCAGGACGTACTCGGCTCCATTTTCCCCCTTTCTCACGCGCGGCGTGGACAGCGTTAGATCAAATTTGCCCCGCCGGTCGATGATCCGAGAAAGAAAGAGTTCCGCCAGGGTGTCGATAAGCCCGCTGCCGCAGATGCCCACGGGTTTCTTCCCCTCGATGGTCAGAATCATCGGCTCACAAGTTTCCGCATCAATTCTGACCTGCTCGATGGCCCCAGCAGTGGCTCGCATGCCGTGCTTGACTCCACCACCCTCAAAGGCAGGCCCCGCCGAGCAGGAACAGGAGATAAGCCAGTCCTCTCCTCCCAGAACAATCTCGCCATTTGTCCCTATGTCTATATAGAGAGCCAGCTCCTTTTTTCTGGATACGCCGGTCGCGGCGATACCCGCCACCACATCGGCCCCCAAATAGCTGGCCACGCAGGGGAGCGGATCGACATAGGTGCTATCCGGCAGGTCTATTCCCAGTTCCCGTGCCTCTATCCAGCGAAAAACAGACACAGTGGGAATGTAGGGCTCCTCCCGTATGTACTTGGGGCTCAGGCCCAGAAGTAGATGAAGCATGATGGTGTTGCCGGCGACAAAAACAGCGCTTATGTTTTTTGCATCTGCTCCTGTCTCGTCAATAAGTCCCTTCAAAAGTTTGTTTATGGTTTGAATCACCAGGTGCTGGAGCTTGTCCAGGCCCCCTTCTTTGGATGCGAACACTATGCGCGAGATGACATCCTCGCCGCAGCTAACCTGGCCGTTATAATCTGACTTCTCGGAAAGCGTCTCTTTGTTCTTGAGATCAACCAGCCTCGCCACCACTGTGGTGGTTCCTAGATCAACGGCTATCGCGTAGTGATTTCCGCTGGTGTCTCCCTTCTCTGTCTTTGTTACCTTTAGACCTGTGTCGTCCGTGAGAACGGTGGCCGTAACCTTAAAGGCGGCCTCTCTCACCAGGTTTGCCAGATATTTCAAAACCGGAGGGTCAAATTCAATTCTTTCCTCTCTGAATCCAGCTGCCCGCAATCCACGGGATATGCGCTGGGTGTCGCTGGCGCTATCGTCCAAGGTGGGCGGGGATAGCACCAAAAATATCTTTTTTGCAGGTGGGTCCAGCCTGACGAGGCGAAGGCGCTCTGTCGCATCTGCCGGGAAAATGTGCCCGCAGACCTTTACTCGCTCTCTTTCCTTGGGCACCCTTCCCAGGCGGGACTCGGGTGGAACACGCACCTCCAAATCGCTCTCAATCTGGCAGAGGCAGGCTAAAACGTAGCCCTCCTTTTTCTCCTCGGAAGAGAGCTTTGCATATCCTTTAGCCCTGACCGATCCTTTGTCCACCACGACCCGACACTTTCCGCAGGTTCCATCGCCGCCACACGAAGCGTTGACATGAACCTCGGCAGCCAGAGCCGCTCGTAGAAGATTCTCCCCCTGATCAACCTCTATTTTCCGGTTATCAGGGTAAAACGTTACCTTGAACTTCTTCACACCCAACTCCCAAAATGGAGAAAGAGATGTTGGATCTACCTTTGTCGCCTCTGATTTTTTAGAAGAGGCCGACGATCCTTCCCTCGTCGTCGATGTCGATCTTGGTTCCCGCTGGAACGCTGGGAAGCCCCGGCATGGTCCTCATCTCTCCACAGAGCGGATAGAGGAAGCCGGCACCGATGGATGCCCGAATGTCTCTGATCGGCAGCCGGTAGTTTCTCGGGCGCCCTTTCCAGGTTGGTTCGTGGGAGAGGGAGAGGTGAGTCTTGGCCATATTGATGGGTAGCTTATCGTAACCCAGCTCCGTGTACTGTTTAATCTTCTTCTCGGCCAGAGGCGCGTAGTCCACCCCGTCGGCTCCATAAATCTTGGTCGCGATGGCCTCTATTTTCTCCTTTATGGAGGCCTCCAGGGAATAAAGGAACTGGAACTGGGTCGGCTTCTCGGCCGCCTTGACTACCGCCTCAGCCAGCTCGATACCGCCTTGCCCGCCTTTCTCCCAGACCTCGCTTGGTACAGCGTCGTCGGCTCCCGCCGCCATGGCCTTCTCCCTTACAAACTCGATCTCCTTATCCGTATCAAAGGTAAACCTGTTTACAGCCACTACCACCGGCACCCCGAAGAGCTTCATGTTCTCGATCTGCTTCTCCAGGTTCTCCAAACCCTTCTCCAGGGCCGGGATATTCTCCTGAGTTAAGCCCGGATCCAGGGGCTTACCAGCCACAACTGTAAAATCACCACTATGCATCTTGAGGGCCCTGACCGTAGCCACGATAACTATGCAGTTCGGAGTGAGACCGCTGTAGCGGCACTTTATGTTTAAGAATTTCTCCGCTCCACAGTCGGCGCCAAATCCGCTCTCCGTGACCACGTAGTCTCCTAACTTAAGAGCTATCTCGTCGGCCACGATGGAGTTATTACCGTGAGCGATGTTGGCAAAGGGTCCGGCGTGCACAAACACCGGGGTATTTTCGAGAGTCTGGATGATGTTGGGCTTCAGGGCATCCTTCATCAGAACCGCCATAGAGCCGGCGCACTTCAGGTCCTCCGCCGTTACCGGCTTTCCGTCATGCGTGAAGGCCACAACAATCCTTCCCAGTCGCTTTCTCATGTCCGGCAGGTCGGTGGCCAGCGCCAGTATGGCCATGACCTCCGACGCCACAGTGATGTCATAGCCGGTCTCCCTAGGTATACCATTCTCTCGTCCGCCCAGGCCGGTAACTATGTGGCGCAAGGCCCTGTCGGAAACATCAACCACCCTCGGCCAGGTAATGCTCAAGGGGTCGATGTTTAGTGGATTTCCCTTGAGAATGCTGGTGTCCAGAAAGGCTGCTAAGAGGTTGTGGGCCAGGCCGACGGCGTGGACATCCCCGGTGAAATGGAGGTTGAAGTCCTCCATGGGCACCACCTGGGAATAACCGCCTCCGGCTGCTCCCCCCTTGATGCCAAACACCGGCCCCAGCGATGGCTGGCGGATAGCGGTAATCGTTTTCTTTCCAATCTTGTTTAAAGCCATTGACAAACCGATGGTGGTAACGGTCTTTCCTTCCCCGAGAGGAGTTGGGGTAATCGCAGTGACGTCGATGTACTTTCCGTTGGGCCTATCCTTGAGCCTCTGCAAGACGCCTAAAAAGACCTTGGCCTTGTGCTTTCCATAAAGCTCAATGTCGTCCTCGGAAAGACCAATGCCCTCTGCAATCTCCACGATCGGTTTCATCTTCGCTTCTTGGGCAATCTCAAGATCGCTCTTCACTTCGACACCCATTTTCATAGAATCCCCCTTTCTTTTTGCTTTGATGCTTTTTTCACATGTGTGATGCGGAGATGCCCTCGTCGGCGCTCTCCCTACGGATGTAGGGATAATTTTAGCGTCGGTAAAGAACTTTGTAAATAGTTAGGTTAGAAATTTTAGAAGGAGAACCGTGCCGCACCTGCACAGCTTTCTTTTAATCGTATCAACTGCCGCTGCGCGGTGTCAAGCTTAGGCATGTCATCTCTACAGATGACAAAGGGCAAGGGCGGGCTAAAGGGTGAGCAATTCGGCCAGGCCAAAGTAGATAGCGACGGCCACAAGGAAGAGGCCGAAAGCAGTCACGAGGAGGGACTCTTTTGCCCTCTGCGCAAAGCGGGCCCC
>JBAQMN010000229.1:0-4581 GCA_049302895.1 Actinomycetota bacterium
TACTGAGTAGATTTTACTTAGGAGAGCCGGTTTGAAATTAAGGGAAGGACCGGAAAAGAGTATTGAAAACATCAAGGAAGTATTCGCCGCGCTTTATGAAGCCAATTTGTCAAGGGTCTATCGATACATTTATTACCGAGTGAGGGATGTTACCGTGGCTGAGAATTTAACTTCAGCCGTCTTTGAAAAGGCGCTTACTAAATTTAATAACTATCGTTCAGATAAAGCCCTTTTTTCTACCTGGTTGTTCTCGATCGCTCGCAACACGGTAATTGACCATTACCGGAAGGTTAGGCGGGAATCGACGGTTGTTCCTAACCCACCCAGTGAGGTCAACTCAGGAATGGATATGGTAATCAAGAAGGAAGAGTTTCAAAGATTACTTTCCTGCCTTTCCCGGCTTCCTGATCTGGAGCAGGAAATAATTTCTCTCAAATTTGCCAGCGGTTTTACCAACCGCGAGATTGCAAAGTTACATCACTTAGGTGAATCAAATGTGGGAACTATCCTTTATCGAGCAATACGCAGGCTAAGAGCCAAGTTTATGGAGGATGAAAGTGGTTAAACCAAAGAATAAAAAACAATCGGAAGATTTCTCGAAGCTAATTGACAAGATATTATCTGGCGAAGAGGTAGATCTTACAACATATCCCGATGATTTTCAGAAGGAAATTAACTTCGCCAGGACACTTATCGGACATAAGATTACACCGAGCCCTTCCCTTGAGTTTAGGCTCAGACGAAGACTACTCTCCAAACTGCAGCCTCAAGAAAGCACTACAAGGCAAGGATTCTCGGCGATGTTAAGAAAAGTTTGGCGAGAGCCTGCCTGGCAGGCAGTGGTTGCAACATTTCTACTGATTCTCTTGGCAAGCGGTATCGTCTGGGGTTTTGGGATATTCCAACCCAAGGAGACATTTGAAAAGGGAAATATATATATTAGGAAGTTTGCTTCAGCCAAGGAATTCAAAGATTATGTTCAGAAAGGAGCCGCTGAAGCAAAACTTTTTGGCAGCTTGTTGCCAGGGGGTCCGGCTGCGGAGCTTCAGCTTCAGCGGGAAGCATTCGCTCCATCCGCTGCTGGAGTGGTTCCAGAAAGAGTTTCCGAGACCACGGTGCAGGTTAAAAGTATTGATGAACCAGACATCGTCAAGACCGATGGGAAAATAATCTATTTTTCACCCAAGCCTCTTCGGGAAATTCAGCCACTTTCGCCAGGCGAGGAGATGTTACCCGCGCCTGGCCAGCCGAGCCGAATAGTTCCTCCTCAACAAAGTGTTCAAAAAGAGGCTGAGACCAATGTTATCAAGGCCTTTCCGCCTCAAGATATTAACCTTGAAAGCAAAATTGATAAATCAGGGGACTTACTTTTGCACAACAACATGCTTTTTGTTTTTTCTGGGCAGGAGATAACTGGCTATGACGTTTCTGACCCTAAGTCTCCAGCGAAAAAATGGAACATAAAGTTAGAAGATAGAACCTCAATAGTGGCAACAAGACTCTACAAAGACAAAATTTATCTGGTCACTAAAACCACCATTAATCTGTCTGAACCCAGCCCCATAAAGCTTTTGACGCTGAATGGGACTCCACTCAATATTGATTATTACGAAATTTATCATCCTACTGTCACCGTTCCAGTGGATATTACCTTTTCAGTTTTTACGTTAGATCCTTATTCTGGGGAGACTACAGGTAAGGTTTCTTTTGTTGGTTCTTCGGGTTCTTCAGTAGTTTATATGTCGCAAAAAGCGGTTTATGTTACTTATTCTTATTCTGAGAATATGATGAAATTTTTGCCGAGCTTTCTTCGAGAAAGAGCAGAGGGTCTTGTCCCCGGCTGGTTGATAGAAAAGGTGGGGAAACTTAAAGACTACGATATAAGCGAGGAGGCAAAACTTTTTGAATTCCAGAATATTTTGGAAAAATATTTAAATTCACTGGAAGACACGGATAGAACGCGGGTGCAAGAAGAACTTTCCAGACGATTGGCGGACTACTACAGTAAACACAAGCGAGATTTGGAAAAGACAGGAATAATAAAAATGGATGTAGATGCGCTTAAGATTTTGGCAACGGGAAAAGTTCCTGGCTACCCCGTAAACCAGTTCGCTCTAGACGAACACAATGGCTACTTAAGGATAGCGACGACAGTGGGCGAAAGAGCGCCGTTTTTATTTGGCCTCTGGGCAGGAACGCAGCAAAGTGCCAATGATGTTTATGTTTTAGATAGGAATCTAAATATTCGTGGCTCTATAAGAGACCTTGGGCTAACCGAGCGAATCTATGCCGCCAGGTTCATAGAGGACAAAGGATACCTGGTTACATTTAGGCAGACTGACCCCTTTTATGTTTTAGACCTGTCCGATCCAGAAAAGCCACAGCTAAGAGGTGAACTGAAAATTTCGGGGTATTCCTCTTATCTGGAGCCCGTTGCCAAAGACAAGGTTTTGGGTATAGGAAAAGAGGGTCAACAAGTAAAAGTATCTCTTTTTGATGTTTCTTTACCAGAGAATCCGCAGGAATTAGACAAATATACTCTGGACGAGTTTTGGTCTGATGTCCTTGCGACCCATCATGCCTTTTTACTGGATAGCAAACACGAAATATTTTTCCTGCCTGGCAGTAAGGCAGGTTATGTCATCTCTTATAGAAATGATAAATTGAAGTTAAAAATGGCGATCGAAGGAATTTCTGCCCGAAGAGCCATCTTTATAGACGACTATTTGTACATAATCGGCGAGAACAAAATCACAGTACTTGACGAAAATAGTTGGAAAAAAATAAGTGAACTGAATCTTTAGCTTGATCACACGAGCTTTTCATGGTGGTCAAGGTAACTTTCGAAACACTGAATCGGACTCTCATCAGAAGAGAAGCTCGACTCGGCCAATCGAAGGAACTTTCTTGAGAAGTTGAATGTCTTTCTTGTCTTTGACTTTTCTATAGACACTAAGGGGTGTTTTTCCAGAGGCAACGATATGCTCATTCTTTATGGCAACCCATTCGCCTCTGTGTTTTTCTAATTCCACTTGCAAACCCTTTTTCTGCCCCAATTTTGGCATTCTTTACCCCTGCTTTTCGCAATACAAATATACCATGTGCATTGCTGATTTTGCAATTTACAGACTGCGAGCGACTCGCCGTCGCGTAGCCGCTATGGCGGAGCACGGCGTTCGAATCCTGCTGGGCCAGCCAATACAGACGATTTTTCGGACGCTTATCTATGACCGCTACGGACTGATTGTTCTTAGAAAGTCAGCCACTCTTGCAGTGCCGATTCCCTGGTAGTTCTTGAGTTTTAGAAGATGTTTATCTCCGGTGACGATGAGATCGGCTTTGGCAGACACGGCGCATTCGAGAATTCGGTTATCGGGGTCGTCTTCTAAAACTTCTATTTTCTCTTTTGGCTTTATTACCTCTGCTGTCTTACTGATCTGTTTTAGAACTAAAAGAATTTGATCGTCGGATAGATCAAATTTTTCTCTCAGTTTATTCGCGGTTTCTGCCATTATGGCTGGGGATGTGAAGAGGCTCACCTTTCCCCTTACAGCTAAAAGAAAGGCCTCTTCTGATTTACTTCCGGGGATTGCAAAAGCGGGGATGAAAACGGAGGAATCAAAGACTGCTTTGAGCATTACCGGCCTTCCAAGACCAGTTTTTCAATTTCCTCCTCCGTAAAGACGCCTTTCTCTCTCACTCTCTGAGAGATTCTCCTCTGTATACTAAAGAATTCCTGCTCAGCTTTAATTTGCTTGTAGGCTCTTAGCATCTCTCTAAATAGCTCACTTTTGGTCATACCCTCTCGTTTTGCGATTCTCTCTACTTCTTTTTTGAGATTTGGAGGGACCGAAAATCCTAAAGTCTTGGCAGTTCTTGCCACGAAAATCACTCCTTAAATCGTTTTAAACAGTTTTAAACCAACTATTTATAGTATTATATCATTTTTGGAATCTGTCAAGTAGAATGTGTTAAGTATAATGTTTCAAGTAATAACAGTAGAAAAACACTCTTGTTGCGATAGACGTCGCAGGTTCGAATCCTGCTGGGCCCACCATTCTTCGCTGTTAGACTCAAGCCTAACGGCTTTCGTCTTTAAGGGTGCTTCGAATGGCGAGCCATTCTTCTGTTTGGGTCAAGCAGCGAAGAATGCCCTTCGCCCGTCCTCCGCAGTAGCACTGCTACGGAGGATGGAAAGCTTTATGCGAAGAAGGGCATTCTTGTATAGAAAAGGGTGAACAAAGTTCACCCTTTTTGTTTTAAGAGAGCATGTTTAGGGCGAGATAGCGCGACAAAGAGCGACTTAAAGGAGCTCTTTGAAAGGGGTTCTTAGGGGAAAGTATTTCCCCTAAGAGATACGTAAGGAAGGGGAGTCATTCGAGGGGAAACGCTGGGTTGCCCCTCGAAAGAGCGAGCCATGTATAGACTGCGAGCGACGGGTTCGAGTCCTTCACGGCCCACCAAATAAGTTCGGAGTTTGGAGTTAGTAGTTCGTAGACAAGGTATTTCGACTAAGATCTCTCCGAACTACCAACTACGAACTCAGAACTTATTTGCCCCCATCGTCTAGTGGCCTAGGAC
>JBAQMN010000230.1:0-2753 GCA_049302895.1 Actinomycetota bacterium
CGAAAAAGCGCTCGTCTTTTCCGTGAGCTACTCCGGCGATACGGAAGAGACGCTGACGGCCTTTGAGGAAGCCAGGCTGAGGAGGCGAGCCAATGTGGTGGCCATAACTTCCAACGGGAGATTGAAAGAGAGGGCTGCGGAAGAGGGGCTCCCACTGATCGAGATTCCCACCGGCTATCAACCGAGGGCGGCCCTTGGCTATCTGTTTCTTCCCATTCTTGTTATCCTCGGGAAAGTGGGTTTGGTTAGCGATAAAACTGAAAGTATTGAAGAGGCCATCGAAATCCTTAAAGTTAAGAGCTCGCGTTTTGCTGTAAAATCGCTGGTGGGGCAGAATGATGCGAAGCGCCTGGCTGCCGAGCTCTACGGCAAGATCCCAATTATTTATGGCGCCGAAGGGATAAGCTCGGCCGCAGCCCTGAGATGGAAAGCGCAGCTCCACGAGAACAGCAAGATTCCGGCTTTTTATAATGTGTTTTCGGAATTAAACCACAACGAGATAGTCGGATGGGAGATGCTTGAGGAGAAGACTCAGATCTTTGATCTCATCGTGCTTCGCCATCCTGGTGAGTATGAGCGGAACAAGAAGAGGATCGAAATAACTCTGCCTATGATCCGAGATCATCTTTATAGTGTCACAGAAGTCTGGGCGGAGGGGGAATCCGATGTGGCCAGGCTGCTTAGTCTAATCTACATAGGCGACTTCACCAGCGCTTATCTGGCTGTTCTTTACGGTGTCGACCCGACTCCTGTGGAAAGAATAAAGCTCCTCAAAGAGAAACTGCAGCAAGGCAATGTAGAGGCGGACCTTTAGGTCCGCAAATTAGGGAGTCGACCTAAAGGTCGACCTCTACAAAATATGCAAATGTAAAGGGTTTTTGAATTGTTGCTATAAATGGTAGCCACTACAATGTAGAGGCGGACCTTTAGGTCCGCAAATTAGGGAGTCGACCTAAAGGTCGACCTCTACATGTAAAAATTATATATAACTAGAGAGGAGAGTGTTTCAGATTGGATTTTGATGTAAAAGATATTTCATTGGCACCGAAAGGCAAGCTCCGGATCGAATGGGCCGAGAAGCAGATGCCTGTTTTGAGAATCGTCAGGGAGCGATTCGAAAGGGAGAAGCCCCTGAAAGGCTTTAAAGTTTCCGCTTGCCTGCACGTCACCAGCGAAACAGCCAACCTGGTCAGAACGTTGCAAGCGGGAGGAGCCGAGGTAGCTCTGTGTGCCTCCAACCCTCTGAGCACCCAGGATGAGGTAGCCGCCTCCATCGCGCAGGACTTTAAGATTCCCGTCTTTGCTATCAAGGGTGAGGATAATAAGACATATTACAAGCACATAAATCAGGCTCTTGACCACGATCCCAGGATAACCATGGACGACGGCGCAGATCTGATATCCACTCTCCACTTGGAGAGGAAGGAGCAGGCAAAAAATATAATCGGAGGAACCGAGGAAACGACCACCGGCGTTATCCGTCTTCGGAGCATGGCGGCGGACAGAGTTTTGATCTTTCCTATAATCGCCGTTAATGATGCGCAGACGAAATACCTTTTTGATAACCGTTACGGGACGGGTCAGAGCACTATAGACGGAATCTTAAGGGCGACCAACATCCTTCTTGCCGGGAAAAACTTTGTTGTCTTCGGTTACGGGTGGTGCGGCCGCGGCGTGGCCATGCGGGCAGAGGGAATGGGGGCAAATGTCATTATTGTGGAGGTGGATCCTCTCAGGGCTCTGGAAGCGGTCATGGACGGTTATCGGGTGATGACCTCGATGGAAGCGGCCAGAGTGGGAGACATTTTTGTCACTGTAACCGGCGACATTCATGCTCTCAGGGCGGAGCATTTTGAGGCAATGAAGGACGGAGCTATCCTGGCCAACTCGGGCCATTTCAATGTGGAGATTGACATCCCAACTCTGGTCGGCATGTCGAAGAGCACACGTGAGATCAGGGACTTTGTCGAAGAATACACTCTGAGAGACGGGCGGCGGATTTTCCTTTTGGCCGAGGGTCGTCTGGTCAACCTGGCAGCGGCGGAGGGGCATCCGGCCAGCGTGATGGATATGAGTTTTGCCAATCAAGCGTTGTCCGCGGAGTATCTCTCCAAGCACGGGGCGAAATTAGAGAGAAATGTTTTTGCCGTTCCCGAGGAGATAGACAAAGAGGTTGCCAGGCTCAAGCTCGACTCTATGGGCATAGTGATAGACAAGCTCACGGCGGAGCAGGAGAAATACCTAAAGTCCTGGGAACTCGGTACCTAAAATAAAACCAAATATCAAAAACCAAAAAGCAAAAACACATATCAAAAACCAAAAATTAAGAACAAAGAGCAGAGAATCAACTCCTCCCCCTTGAGGGGGAGGATAGAGGTGGGGGTGACCTAAGACCTGAAACGCAAAAACGTTGATTTAGCGAAGGAGCTGAGAAAAGGGTCGACCGACGCCGAGAGACTTCTATGGAAACATTTGAGGGCAAAGCAAATGGAAGGACTCAAATTCAGACGGCAGTGCCCAATCGGAGACTATATCGTGGATTTTATCTGTCTTGAAAAACAGATAGTGATAGAGTTGGACGGTGGGCAACATGCAGAAGAAACTAACAAAGATAATGAGAGAGACAAATCGCTTAGTGGGCGAGGCTACAAGGTCTTAAGGTTCTGGAACAATGAAGTGCTAACAAATACAGAAGGAGTATTAGAGCTGATAAGGGAGAAGTGTTTGGAGGGCACCCTCCCCTAACCCCTCCC
>JBAQMN010000231.1:0-14578 GCA_049302895.1 Actinomycetota bacterium
TCGGTCGGCTGGAGGGAAACGACATTATCATCCCTGATCCCAGTGTTTCTCGCCACCACGCAGAAATAAGAAGAGAAAACGACAACTTCTTCGTGCTTGATTTGGACAGCACCAACGGCACCTGGCTAAATGGAAAACGCATTAGCAAAGCTCCTGTAAGAGACGGTGCGCGCATCGGATTAGGCAAAGTGCTCTTGGAATTCAGGAGGTTTTAGCTCATATTGCCCCCAGCCATCGTAACACTTCTCAATATAGTCTTCCTTCTCCTTCTCTTCCTTTTCCTCTGGCAAACAATCAAAGCCATTTATATCGACATCTATGAGCGCCCTCTACCCTACTCAGAAGCCAAAGAGATGCTGGAGAGAGAGCAGAAGAAGAGAAACGTTGGCGCTACTCTCGAGATCGTTAAGGGTGACAGTGTATCTCCTGGTAGGATCTATCCTCTCTCCGATACGGTAACCATTGGGCGCTCGACGGAGAATGAAATTGTTCTGCGAGACAGCTTCGTTTCCCACCAGCACGCGCGGATTCTTAAGAAGCGCGATACTTTCTACATAATGGATCTGAACAGCTCGAATGGAACCTTCGTCGAAAGAAACAGAATATCAGAGCTGACACCGCTCAAGTCAGGGAGCAAGATAAGAATAGGAAAAACGACCCTGAGATTCAAGGAGTAATGAGCGCCCTGTGGTGGAGTAACGTGAGATACGCTGCCAAAACTGACATCGGTAAGCTTAGAGAGATAAACGAGGACACTTTCCTGGTCGAAGACAAAATCTTTGCCGTAGCGGATGGCATGGGTGGTCATCGGGCCGGAGAAGTAGCCAGCTCCATGGCTATTGATATCTTAAAAAAACGGGCTGGCGAATTTGAGGAGGGTGACACCCCTCAGCGCATACAAAAAATGTTAAAAGAAGCGCTTGATGAGGTAAACGATGCCATCGTCAAGAAGGGAGAGACCCAGGGGGACTACCTGGGCATGGGGACGACCCTGACAGCTTTCCACATTTCAGAGAGGAGGATTTTCCTCGTCCACATCGGGGACAGCCGGGCTTACCTGATCCGAAAAGAAAAGATCACACAGTTGACACAGGACCACACTCTGGTGGCCGATATGGTAGGGAAGGGGGAGATAAGTGAGGAGGAAGCACGGATTCATCCCCTTAAGAATATCCTCGTCAGAGCCCTGGGAACCGACGTAAAAGCAGAGGCCGATTTGCTCTCTGAAGAGGTTCAACCTGGCGACAGGATCCTCCTCTGCTCTGACGGCTTGAGTTCGATGCTTAGAGACGAAGAAATTCTGTCCATTGTGAATGAGTCCGAGAGTCTCGAAAATGCCTGCCAGAGACTGATCGACACAGCCAACACAAACGGCGGCGAAGACAATATCACCGTTGTTTTAGTCGAATTCTAAGGAGTTAAGAATTGTTTGGCAGCGAAAAATCCCGGTCCTCAAGACGAAACCGAGAGCTTAGGCTGCTTTTGGTTGCCATCTTTATCTCCTGGGTGGCTTTCTTTACCGCTTATATAGTAAAGCCGAAGATACCGGTGACCTTTGCGGTTGGAGCAGCCCTTCTCTTCGGCGTCCTTTATCTCTTTGCGCATGTGGTTATTCGAATCTACGCACCACACAGCGATCCCATAATTCTACCATTAATTACCCTCTTGACAGGCCTTGGTTTGATCATGATTTATCGCCTCTCTCTCAGGCTGGCCACTTTTCAGTTCGTGTGGGTCGCCGTAGGGATTCTCACTCTCACTTCCGTGCTGATTCTTCTAAAGAACTACCGGATTTTGGAGGAATATAAGTACAGCCTGGGTCTGATTGGGTTACTCTTACTCGTGTCGACGCTGCGTCTCGGAAGAGGTTTCTTCGAACCGAACCTCTGGCTTGAGATAGGACCCTTAAGCTTTCAGCCGTCTGAGATTGCCAAGATTCTGATTGTTATCTTCTTCGCCGCGTACCTGCAGGAAAAAAGGGAACTCCTCAGTGTCTTCACAAAAAAGGTAGGAGGCATCTCGGTGCCGGAGATGAAGCATCTCGGTCCCCTCCTTACCTTTTGGGCCATCTCCATTGGCCTTCTCGTCGTTCAAAAAGATCTGGGAGCATCCTTTCTCTTCTTTGGACTCTTCCTTGGTATGCTTTACATCGCGACCGGGAGGGGTACCTATGTGGGGATTGGTTCTGTTCTCTTTCTGACCGGGGCGGCGGCTGCCTCTCGTATATTTGTACACGTCGGAGCGAGAATTCAAACGTGGCTCAATCCCTGGCAGGACGTGGCGGGCAGAAGCTATCAGCTCGTCCAGTCCCTCTTCGCCATTGCCAGTGGTGGAGTCTGGGGAAGTGGTCTGGGCAGAGGCTTTCCCACTCTGATTCCGGCTGTGGCAACCGATTTCATCTTCTCGGCGTTTAGCGAAGAAATCGGCCTCCTGGGAGTGGTCAGCCTGATCGCTTTGTACTTAGTCATCGTGGCCAGAGGATTCAAGATCTCTCTAAAAACGGCGGATGAATTTGGAAAACTCCTGTCTGCCGGGCTCACCATCGTCTTCGCCCTGCAAACCTTCATCATAATCGGAGGAGTTACCAGAGTCGTCCCTCTGACCGGCATAACCCTCCCCTTCATGAGCTACGGAGGAAGTTCCATTCTTGCCAACTTCATTCTGATGGGACTTCTCATGGTCATATCCCATCAGAGCATAAGAGAGGCAAGTGAGGCAAAATGAATCATCAGATAAAAGTGGCCACCAACATTTTCCTTGCGCTTTTTGTAATCTTGATTCTGAATCTCACCTATTTAGTGGTTATTTCTGGCCCCTCCATCGCCCAAAATCCGAGCAACAACCGTGCCGCTGAGGAGGAATTAACCATCGAGCGGGGCAAGATTTTGACGAGCGACGGGGTTGTTTTGGCCGAGAGCATAAAGACAGACAGTCGTTACAAGAGAACTTACCCCGCCGGCGATCTGGCCGCCCACATCGTCGGGTATAGCAGCCCTAAATACGGAAAGAGCGGGCTGGAACGGGAGTACAACACATATTTGTTAGGAAAGGAGAGCGCTTCTTTTGTTGAGGATCTTGTCCGTAAGTTCAAAAAGCCCTCCGGTAAAGGAAATAGCCTAACCCTTACCATCGACAGCCGCTTGCAGCGAGTAGCCGTGGCCAGTCTAAAAGGTAAAAGGGGCGCCGTTGTGGCGCTCGACCCGAAGACCGGCGCCGTCCTCGCCATGGTCTCAAACCCCACCTTCGATCCGAATTTCATTGAGAGAGACTGGCGGGCGATTCAGACGAATAAGGATGCTCCCTTGTTCAATAGAGCTATACAGCGAGAAGTGGGTGGTGGCTACCCTCCAGGCTCAAGTTTTAAGATAATCACCACATCCGCCGCCCTGGAGGAGGGAGTCTTCGAGCCCTCCAGCCCCTTTACCGACACTGGAGAGTACAAGGTCTTGGGTACGACGGTCAAAAATTATAGCGGAAAGGTCTTTGGCGAGGTCACGCTGAGGCGCGGCCTCGAGATGTCCATAAACACTGTTTTTGCCCAGGTGGGTCTCAAACTCGGAGCTCAAAGGCTGGTGGACTACGCCGAGAGATTCGGCTTTAACGAGAAGGTCCCCTTCGATCTTCCCGTTGATCAGAGCGCAATTCAGAGAGCCAGATCCATGGACGATGTGGATGTCGCCTGGAGCGCCATCGGTCAGGCCAGAGTGGTGGCAACCCCTCTGGTGATGGCCCTTGCCACCGCGACCATCGCCAACAACGGAACCATGATGAAGCCCTTCCTGGTTAAAGAGATTGAGGGACCTGACAGGGAAATCCTGAGGCAGCTTGGGAACGAGAGCCTAAGAAAAGTTGTTTCGAGTCGAACCGCCGCAACAATGAGGGACATGATGGTTGGAGTGGTCGAGAAGGGAACCGGTGGTGTCGCCCAGATTCCTGGCTACTCCGTTGCTGCCAAAACGGGAACGGCAGAGCTCGGCGTTCCGGGAGTAACTCACGCCTGGTTTGTCTCCTTTGCTCCGGCAGACGACCCACAGATCGCGGTGGCTGTGATCGTGGAGAAAGGAGGAGTTGGGGGAGAGACCGCCGGTCCTATCGCAAGAGATATTATGGCAACAGCTCTCCAACCAAAATAACATCGTGGCTCTTCCCTTCCTCCCTCTTACACTACACCTCTACCCTAATATATAATGTTTCTTTAGGAGGTAACTTGGAAAACACGGTTTTTAATGATAGATATAAGATTGTTGAAAAGATAGGCAGCGGTGGCATGGCCGATGTTTATAAAGCTGAAGACCAGGTTCTGCAGAGAACCGTGGCCCTTAAGATTCTTCACGTGCAGTTTGCTCAGGATCAGTCATTTCTCGAGCGCTTCCGGCGGGAGGGACGCGCGGCCGCAAAGCTGACACACCCTAACATCGTCAGCATATACGACGTCGGCGAGGAAAATGGCACTCATTACATAGTGATGGAATACGCTGCTGGCAAAAACCTGAAAGAGATCATCGAGCGAGACGCGCCTCTGCCACCCGAAAAGGCAATTTACATCGCCAGCCAGATATGCTCGGCTGTGGAATTCGCCCACCAGCACGAGATCATTCATCGAGACATAAAACCCCATAATGTGATCATTTCGGAGGCTGGAGAAACTTCAGAGCCCGAAATCAAAGTAACAGACTTTGGTATCGCGCGACTGGGGGCGACCAGCACCATGACCCGTACCGGATCCATAATGGGAACGGCTCACTACATATCCCCTGAACAAGCCCAGGGAGGAGTGGTCGGTCCCGGCTCAGACATCTATTCCCTCGGCGTACTGCTGTATGAAATGCTCACGGGAGAGCTGCCCTTCAGAGGGGAAAATGCGGTAGCCGTTGCCCTGAAGCACATCCACGAGACTCCCATGCCTCCTCGGACCGTCTATTCCGCCATCCCCGAAAGCTTAGAGGCAGTGGTCCTAAAGGCGATGGCCAAGAATCCAGCTGATAGGTATCACTCCGCCTCGGAGATGCAGGCTGATCTCCAGCGTTGCCTGGCAGGCATGCCCGTCAGCTTCGTCACCAGCCATGCAGCCGAAACCATGGTGGGCGAGGCAACCGGGCGTACCCAAGTGGCCAGACGCGCCAAGCGCCCGGCCAGCAGACGATGGCTGTTGCCTCTCCTGATTATCCTGGCGCTCCTGATAGCTGCCGGAGGATTTGCCCTCGCTTACTATTTTTTGTCTCCAACTACAGTGGTAGTCCCCGACTTAAAAGGAAAAACCCTGGCGCAGGCACAGAAAATCGTTGAATCAAAGAGTCTTAAACTCGAAGTAGCCAGGGAGGTATACAATGAAAGTGTGGCTCCCGGACGCATCATCTCTCAGAGCCCTTCGGCCGGAGAAAAAATGAAAAAGGATCAAACCATCAGGGTTGTGCTCAGTAAGGGTCTGCAGACGGTAAAGGTGCCCGACCTTGTCGGAAAAACCGTTGACGAAGCCGACTCGATCCTCAAAGCAGCCGGCTTATCTGTAGGTAAAATAGAGAGAATATACAGCGACGAGCCAGAAGACACCGTCATCAGGCAGTCACCTAAGCCAGGCGTTAAAGTGGAAAAGGGCTCCGCCGTTGATGTCACCTTAAGCCAGGGCACACAGTTGGTTAGAGTACCCGACGTTGCGGGAAGAACAGCTACCGAGGCGTCACTAATTCTGGAAAATGCTGGTTTTAAGGTTAGCCGAGTGGACGACTTCAGTGATACGGTAGCCAAAGACTATGTCATCCGGCAGACCCCTGCGGCCGGAGAAAAAGTCCCGAAGGGTTCAGGAATAACCATTGCTGTAAGTAAGGGTAGCCGTCAGGTACAATTGATAGACTTACGAGGAAAAACCCGCAACGACGCCGAAAGCTGGATAACTTCCCACGAACTCACCGCCAACACCGTCGTGAAGACAAATCCTGCAGTCCCTGCCGGTCAGGTCTATGATCAGAATCCCACGCCGGGCACTATGGTGGATAAGGGATCAACCGTTACAATATACGTCTCGGCCGGTCCTTAGAGGGGAGTCACAGGCGGAGGCGGAAGCAGAACGCTTATCGCCATTATAACCAGAATCAAGACGAATGAAACGGAGAATGAAGCTAATAGATTTCGATGCGCCCTTCGGTATCTATCGTTCTCTCTCCCATTTTCCAGCCCTATCTCCTCGATAACTCTTATCTCATCCTGGACGCTTGGCTGAAGGATCGAAACCAGGTTAACAAAAGTTACCAGCAGCAGAATGATTTTTATTCCTAACTTAAGAATACCGGTGTAGGGCGCGGGTCTGTATATGAGGAGAGTGAGTCCAAAGACGGGCTGCATGAGCAGTCCCACCAGGGCGATCCAATCTGCGCTGTAGAAAATGCGCAGCGCGAAAATCCTCAAGCTTGATTCCTGGATCCGCCTCGCCCAGATGAGAATGAGTAGATTGACAACAAAGGGGCCAAAAGTAAGACCCATTCCGAAAATGTGAATTAGCCGGAGCATTAGGTATAGAGACATATCATGAAGATAATACCACAAAAAATTTGGGTCAAGCTTTCTATCGAATTTCAATCGATTCCTTTGATTGAATTTCAATTAGTTAAGCCTGACCCAAAATCTTACCTTGTCACATGCCTTGACTCATAAAAACCGTAGCCACCAACAATTATCATGGTGATAACTAAAGCCAAAACCAGTGCCGCCCCAAGAATCGGGAACAAAGTGAAAAACTCACCGACAAGATCAAAGACTACAATCGGAACCACCATGGCCAACGCCCCCTTCGGTCGGTACAAACTTCATCAAACCTCTAACTTAATTATACCACCAGGGGTATCAGTATGGCAGCAATAAGATTTTGCTTATAAAATGGAGTAAACTAAGGGAAGACTATTAATTGGGGAGGGATCGAAGATGACAGCAAAGAGGAAAACCACGAAGAAAGAGGCACCAGGATACGGAGACATCGCGGCGGAGCTCAAGAATTTGGGATCCAGTTTGAAAGAAGCCTTCAAAGCGACGCTCGAAAGTGAGCAGGCAAAGAAGGTTCAGAGACGAGCATCAGACGCCTTTGACAGCTTAACAGAAGCCGCTGGAAGGCTCATGGAAGAGGCAAAGAGCGGTAAGCTTGAGAAGGATATGCGCAAAGGTCTCTACAAATCCTTACAAAGCCTGAACAAGAAGTTAAAGGGCTATTCTGCGTCTGCGAGGTCGAAGAAATCGGCGTGAATGGTTAGATTCAGGCCAACGTGGCGAATTGGCCGTCTTTGCCTACGAGCCTTTTCGGCTCAATGACGACCTTTCTTTCCCTGTCTTGAACGGTGTAGCCTATCTTGTGACAAGCCACATCGTGTTTCTTGAAAATATCTAAGGCTTTACCGACATCTTTATCCGATACGATGAGACAGAAACCAATCCCCATGTTGTAAACCTGGTACATATCTTCGTCCTTTATTTCCCCAAAGCGTTGGATCAATGAAAATATCGGGTGTGGCTCGGGCAGCGACTCGATAATATAACCCACCTCAGATTTGACCCGCGTTAAGTTGAGAAAGCCATCGCCGGTGATATGGATTAGGGCTTTAACACTTAAGCCAGACTTAAGGATGTCCATAATTTCGGAAACATAAATTCGAGTTGGTTCGAGTAACTCCTCACCAATTGTTTTGCCCAAGTCCTCAACGTACTTATCAACTCCGAAGCCCCTTTTGCTAAACAAAACCTCTCTCGCCAAACTCAAGCCATTACTGTGGATACCATTGCTCCTCAGCCCCAGAACCACGTCACCTTCGCTGATATCCTGCCCGACAATTATTTTCTCAGGGGAAACGATGCCGATGCCCGTGCCGACGAGGTCGAATCCATAGTTATCACGTACCCCTTTGAGCATCTCTCTCACCTGCGCTATCTCCCCAGCAGGAATAGTGATTTTAGCCAGTCGAGCCCCTTCGTAAAGACCTTTTCCGATTTCTTCGAGCAACTTCGTTTCGGGCTTCTGGACTGCCAGGTAATCGACCATCGAGATGGGCTCTGCTCCGACACAGAGAATATCGTTCATGTTCATGGCGACGCAGTCTATCCCAATGGTGTCGTATTTATCCATCATCTGAGCGACCAGGATTTTGGTGCCCACGCCGTCGGTTGAAATAGCAATAGCGACATCTCGACCAATGTCTATGACATTGGCAAAATAGCCGCTTTCAAGCATGGCGGCACCGATATTATCCCTTAGTGCGAGAGATTTATTCACCCAGCTCAGCAAGCCCTTCAGAGCCATTTCTGCCTTTGATGTATCCACGCCCGCCCTCGAGTATTCACTATTTGACTCGCCCATTCACCCTCCTCTAAATTGGGATTATATTATAATACAAAAAAGCCCTTCTCCGCATAAAGCTTCGAAGGGCATTCTTCACCCTTAAGATGGCTTGCCATTCGCCCGTCCTCCGCAGTAGCTATTGCTACAGCTACGGAGGATGGATAGCCTTGAGGCGAAGAATGGTGGACTTTACTGGACACAATTGCCTGCCTGCCGCAGGCAGGGAACTCCTACTTAAACATTCTATGGGAATTATCGCAGGTCATCAAGGAAACCAAGTAAGTACTATACGATTCTATATTGTCTCAGGTATTTATTGGTCTTTCGAATAACAGCATCCAGGGGAGGTAGCTCATCCACTTGATGAGCTAGTCGGATTTCCCATAATCTTGCTATGGTTGCTTCTTTCTGACGTAGAATGTTTCCCAATCTTTTTGGGTCTATCTCTTTGCTCTCGGCTTTGATCTTGAAAGCCTCAGCCACTGCCTGATAATCGACGGTTCCCAGGTCGAGCAAGTAATGAGTGTCATAAAGATCGCGCGGTTCTGTTCTACCGATGAGTGCACACAGCTTTTCGGCTAACACTTCTTCTAAAGAGTAGGTCATCATCTTTCTTGTAAGACTTTTACAATCACTGTACGACGCTTTGATCGTTTTCTCTTCGATTGGGAAAACGAGCTTTTCAATGAGCGTGAAATCAACCTTGATGTCGCGACTGCTCAGTCTGGCTTGAAGCGGTCCAACGTAATTAACATAGCAGGTAAGGCTGTCGGTGCGTCTCTCTATCCGCTCTTCCTTGAGATCAAATACAAAAGCTTGGGATTTCTCTAGGTCACGAAGCACAGCTCTGAAACTCTCAATCAAAATGTCTTCATGAAGCTTTTCAATCCAGGTGAAGTCCAAGTCCTCTGAATAGCGATAGTCTGAGAAGTAGACCTTCTTGAGCGCGGTCCCGCCTTTGAAGGCTAGAGATTCTTTGAGCTTTGAGGTTGCAAGACCCAGTGGTATCCAGGTGATAACGTAATCTTTTTCGATTACCTTATCTAGCTTGTGCTGTTTGAAAGCTATTTGTGATACTTCTCTTTGAGTGATCATAAATCTCTATGTTTTGATTATCTCTTTTAACTCATCTGGGTCGAGGTTTGTCCTAAGACGCCATAAGCTTTGATATCTACCTGTGGCTGGTAGTGACGGATCAAGTAAGACAAAGGTTGGTGTGACAAACTTCTTGAGTTTTTCAGCTGTCTTGTCTCCAAGCTGGTAAAGCTCCAATAGAAAACCAAGCCTCTTAGCAACGGCTTTGCTCCCGAAACGCTCGAGATATTTTACAAGTTTGGGGTAGTCTATTTCACGCCGTTTAACCCATAGCCCTTTAGCCAGCTCGCTTATCCCGCCACATAGCCTTGGGTTATCCAGACAATCAACAATGGTGCGTTCGAGATTACTTACCTTAACCTTCTCGGTTGGTTTAATCCAGACTTCTTCAATCCCCCAAAGCTTGGAAGGCTTGGCGTAAATGAAACGAAAAGTTGCACCAAGAATCTTAGCTTCCTTCCGTCTCTTGGACGTCGTAATGTAGATTATCATCAAAGGCTGCGTGGTCATCTCGTGAATGTCCAGAGCGCTGTAGTGTGATAGGTAATATGGATTAGACTCGATTAAGTGTTTGGCAACTACATACCAGTTCTCTGAGAACTCGGCCCTTTCACCGGCTGACAAAGGAACTATAAGGTAGTGTCCTGGTGCGAGCCGTATCAACCATTTCCTCTTAACCAAATCGCTTAAGAGCATTCGAGTCGCTGTTGGACTCGTCTTGGTGATCTTCTGCGCATCTGCAACAGTGAAGATGTTTTTGTCTTTGGCGCTAAGTGTACGAATAAGTTTCGAACTTGTTATCCTTGGAGCCTTTGGCCTCTTCATTTTATACTCCATGTAATAGATGTAAGTCTATAGCTTACATTTTATACACAGAATATAAAAAGTCAAGGTGAAGTAGCATAAATCCATTGGCCACCGTAGGATAGAGCAAGTTTTAAGTTAGCTTCTGACCAGCATAATCTTCCATTTGAGCTTCACCTCCTTATGCCTCTTGGAGACTTAAATCGGGCGTCTTTCTCCATTTTCTCAAGAAGAGCCACAGCCTCATCATACGACACAATGCCGCTCTGAACCCCTCTCTCCAAGATATCGACTGTACCAATAGTTGGGACTCTGTGCTTGGAAGCTTCCCTCTGTAATCTCCCGTCATCTGTGACCAGTAAAAACCTCCTGAATTTGGCCACCACAAGACATGATTTATCCTCATCACTCAAAGCTCTTGGTAAACTTCCAAAAAACTTATATTCGCCATCGGTTAGATCCGAGACACGCTCAATGGAACCTCGCTGCTCCGCTTCGAAGATGCCTTTGAGATCAGGATGGTTTTGCTGGCCCCTTGCTATCTCCTCAAGAACCAAACCTGTTGCCACCAGTTGACCTTTAAAAAGAGTCTCTAGAATCCACAGACTGCCCGTGAGAGCAAAATTTGAATAGGCGCACGTATCAACGACCACCTTTTCCAACACTCTTTCTCCTTGCTGTTAGTCCTGCTTCAACAAGGACGTCGCGTAAAGTCACACTGTCGGTACCAAAAAGTTCTGCCAACCTACTCATACTGATTTTGTCCATTGAAAAAGCATCAAGAGCAAGCTCTAAAAACCTTTCAGGAATATGAGGTAGATGCTCTTGCTTCTCTTCATCAGTCTCTGCAAAAATGAGTTTCTCGAGTGCTTGTGGTTTTACCAGTAACAGTTCCTGCTTGCGGCCCTCCCTGATGCAATTGAGGTTTCTCAAGCGGAAAACCATCGCCTGGTAGCTCACGCCGAAGTAGCGCTTTAAATAGATCACCTCTTCAGGACCAATATGATTTAATTGGCTACAGGTTTCAGAAATTGCTTCTCTCGGCATCAAAAAAGCTGAGGCAAAAGCGTTTGCAACTCGCTCAATTGGAGGCATTTTCCCATTGCGAATGCCCTCAAAAATCCTTTTATCTACTTGGTAACCCTTATCTCTATCCTTCAGATAATGACAATACTCATGAGCCGCAGTGAAAACTTGTCTACCTTTGTTAGCTGACGCATTGATTATAGCGAAAGCCCCTCTTTCTTCACTAAAGAGAAACACCCCATCAAGGTTTACCCCATCCATTTCACGACGAATGATGTGGAGCCCCTGTGATTCAATTAGGGAAAAAACATCCTTGATGGGCTCCCGCCCTAGCCCAAGTCGGCTACGTTCCTCGTCTGCCAATCTTTCAGCGTAGCAATAAAGTAGTCTCAAATTTTTAAGTTCTTCGGCCAAAAGATCTGGATAAGTAGGAGCTAATGGCGGAACTTTCCCGGTAACTTCCTCAAGAAAAGCATAGTCATCAGCTAGCTTTATTACCTTGCTCAACTCCCAGCTTTCCTTCCGGCCAAGCTCCCCACTCCTAAAAACGGCGACAAAGGGTTCCTCACGGGTGGTGAGAAAATAGCTGATGTCTCGACCAAAATAACTAGCTAAACTTGCCAGCACTTCCAAGCTAGGTAACCTCTTTTCAGACTCGACCATAGATATAAACTCCTTCGAAACACCGATCGCCTGTGCCACATCGTCTTGAGTAAGCCCTAAGAGTTCTCTCATCGACTTAATTCTGCTAGCCAATACTTGTCGCATCTCCCTCGCCCCCTTTTGAAGTAAATTATATAACTAATAGTTAACAAAATCAATATATTAACATAAAAAATAACTATTAATAAAAGGAAAGTAACCCTATTAGAAGCACACAGTAAAGTGGGATAGAAAAGAAGAAAGACCTTATAAAGCGATTAAAGACAAAGTGGAGAGCGAGAAATCCCTCTGACCTGCAGCTGGTGGACTTGGCTGGACACAATTGCCTGCCTGCCGCAGGCAGGGAACTCCTACTTAGATATTCTACGCGAATTAGAACAGTTCGCCAAGCAGAAGTCTTAGGTCATCCTCGACCTCTGCGAATGGCGGAAGGTTAATCACCTGCCTTTTCATCGACGGCTCCCAGGCAAGCTTATGGCTTTCTAGTAGTTCCGGCTTGAAGAAGTCTTCGATGCCCTTGAAGTCAACACCTTTGTATTCGCACTTCTTCCTAAACACGTCCTTGGTAGCAACAAGATTGAGGGCATCCTTGTGATACTTCAAGAAGTACCAAAGATCGTAGATGTCTCTTGACCGCGTTCTTTGAAGGATCGCCCTAAGTTTCTCGGCAACAATCTCTTCTAATCTATACGTGGAAACAACTGCGTAACAGTCTTCTGCGTCAGAGTAAGGATGCATCAACGGCAAGTTATTCGGCTCAAGCAAGACCTTCTCATAGAGAGTCATGTCCAGCTTGACTCGCGGTGGGTTTCCGGCTCGGTGACGTCTCGGCCCGACATATTGAATCTTGCCCAAGAACGCTTCCTCGTCAAGCTCATCTCGTGTCTGCCTGAAATCGGCAAGCATCAGTTCAATACCTGACTGCTCATAAACATTCTTGCAAGCTCTATCCAAGCTCGCACGGATTTGGTCTTTGCCTAACTCGGCAAGCGACTTGACCATGGTGAAGTCTGGGTCTTCAGAGAAGCGATAGGCGGGAAAGTAAACCTTGCGGAGAGCCGTACCGCCTTTGAAGACTAGCGACTCGCTCAAAGAAGGATCGTCAAAGATACCTTCAAGAACCCAGCCGATAACGTAGCCGCGTTCCAGAACGCTGATATCGACTCGGCTTTGCGCGGCTTTAGTTTTAAGCTCCGATAAAGGAATCATCAGTGTGTTCTCCACTCAGTGAGGTTTGCCTTACTGACGTTAACTCGTATATGCCATCTGGAGGTGAACTTGCCTGTCTTCGCCGATAGGGGGTCAAGAAGCACATATCCAGGAGAGATCATCTTGCGCCACTGCTGAAGGTAGTTAGTCACCGGTAGTTCCAAGACTTCAGATAAATAACCGAGTCTTTTAAAGATCGCCCGGTTATTCATCTTCTTGGCGTACCGGGTCACCTTCTTAAGATCAATCTTGTCATCGATGGCATTAGCGAGCCCCTTGGCTGCCTCAACAATTCCACCGCAGTACTCAGGGTGATCTAAACAATCAATGACCGTCTTTTCCTTGTCGGTTATGATCACCTTTTTATTGCCGAACCAGATGGTTGTCGCGCCAAAGAACTTGTGCCCCTTGACGGTGACAAACTTGTAGGGAATACCTAATATTTCTGTCTCAGCCTTGAACTTGCGCTTGGTCGTTTCAACAAAGATGGTCCTTGAAATCTGTTCAGTATAGCCATAGTAGTTGAGGGCCGACCAGTAAGCAATGGTATAAGGATCGACAAGATTTGATGCAATAACAAACGCTTCCTCAGACCATGCTCCTTGTGCGAGCCCTTCAAGAGGAACGATCAGATACTTACCCTTTTCGATTTGACGAAGCCAACCCTTTTGGACGAGAGTATGAATGAACTTCTTAGTGTGACCTCTACTTAGACCAAGGAGATCGAAAGCATCTTCAAAGAAAAAGATATTCTTGCCTTCAGCGCTCAAGGTTGCCAGAAGTTGAGTTTCTTTTTGACTTAAGTTTTTTATAGTCTGTGCCATAATAGTTACTCCATGCAGTAACCATCATAACATAGATTATAAATGTGCCAAGCTAAGGTCGGTTCCTGACAGCCTAATTCTAAAATATTGGATTTGTTTCAAAGCCCAAGAAAGCCCTTCTTCGCATAAAGCTATCCATCCTCCGTAGCAGTGCTACTGCGGAGGATGGATAGCCGTAAGGCGAAGAATGGCCTGCCATCCGAAGCTTTAGCGAAGAATGGTGGAGGTGAGGGGATTTGAACCCCTGACCCCTGCCGTGCAAAGGCAGTGCTCTCCCACTGAGCTACACCCCCATGATAGAAGAAACAAATATGGAAAAAACGAAATCTAGCTGGCGAAACCCACTCCAAAATCTGAGCTAACGGCCCACCAACTCTATTCTAACCTAATGCGACGAGGTCGTTCAAATAAAGGATTTGGCGAAAGGCTCCTTATCCTCTATAATTTTTTGTAAGCCAATTTCGTTACGCATCGTAGACTTAGGAGGACAGATGGGAGAGGTAATCGATTTTCACGTTCATATTTACCCGGATGAGTTAGCCGAAAAGGTTATCTCCGGGGTGGAAGATTACTACGGAGTTAAGCGGAGATACAACGCTACCCTCGACGCTCTGCTAAAATCTCTGGAAAAGGGACATAT
>JBAQMN010000232.1:0-1890 GCA_049302895.1 Actinomycetota bacterium
GTCCGGGCCAGGCCGCCGGCTGAGGCGATGACCAGCGTTCCCAGAGCAATGAGGATGTTGGCCCACACCCGGTAGGCGTACTCGCGTTTGGCCGCAAACAGAACCATAGAATAAACCGCGCCGCCCAACAGAAATATGCTTCCTGGGATGGTGAAGAGGAAGGAATAGAATCTAACACTGTTCGGCATGGCCTTGCCCGCTACGGTGATTCCGGGCACCAGATATTTCGTATACAACTCGGCGGTGAGGGAACTATAAAGAAAAGCTACCAGGAGAATGAGAATGTAAGCTAAGAAGAGGTGGCCCCAGATTTTTCTCTTGAAGATCAGATAGAGGGTTCCCAGGCCTAGAAAGGCAACCAGGGAAGCGGCCGCCACGTAATAAAATCGGTAAACGGTGGCATTCCAGTCCACGGCAAACTCTGAGTAGGCCTCCATGACTGCGGCAACCCCGTATAAAAAAAGTCCCATCGACCAGGCCAACTGGTGGGGTTTTCTCCTCTGAAAATACTGACGAAGAACGAGACCGGTAAAGACGAAACCAACAATGGCGGTCAAAAAAGGCCAGATCCAGTGAGACCAGAATGCCTCTGAAGTCACATATCTCCTTCCGTTTGATCGATTATATGGTTTTATAATACCAGCTTGTAAGAACTATTACAATCTCTTGGGGTCGATGGGGTGAGTCTACAAAAGATGTTTTTGAATCTGATCTACTTCAAGAATGCCGTCGGATACGAGGTCAATTTCGTCCCTTGATCTGGCACCGAGGCCGAGCTCGACGGCGCGCCTAATTACCGGTTGGTCCCAGACCGACTGGTTCTGAATGCGGTCCGTTGTGCCAAGATACTTGAGCACCGCCAGGCCGACGACATCGGCAGCCACCGGGTCTTTTGTGGCAATTATCAGATTCCCCTCTTTGACGTCCCCAGAAAACGGTCCTCCGGTTACCATCGCTTTCTGGCCGTC
The DNA here is from genome assembly GCA_049302895.1 of Actinomycetota bacterium. Lineage (GTDB taxonomy): Bacteria > Actinomycetota > JAHEXW01 > JAHEXW01 > JBAQMN01 > JBAQMN01. Next base: position 969 of record JBAQMN010000232.1, read on the forward strand.
TAAGACAACAAAGTCGGGTGGTCTGGCCAGGTTGAGTTCGGCGATCATCCGTCTGAATCGATCATCTGCCGCACTATGCATGAGAGGTCGATCGGCATTGATAATAGCCCCAATGGTGTTTTTGAAGGCCATGCTGTATATGGCATATTTGTGGGTTTTGATAACCGGCTGATTAATAACGTAATCCGCCTCCATATAGAGCTTTGAGACCCGAAAAGGCTGCCGCCAGTTCTCCGCCCCTTCGGGCATAACGGAGACAAACTCCCCCTCCTCAAGGGCAATTACCTCTGCACCAGCGTCCTGAGCAGCCTGAAAGACCCCGGTCGTCCTCATCGTCTTCATGGTGGGGAGAAACCCGGCAAAGGAGGCATCGGCAACCACAATTCGCTTCGGACTGAACCTTTTGACATAGTTCACTAAACCAGCGACTGTAGCCGGATTCGATGTGGCGGGAAATGGGTCACCAGAGTTCTGGTTGGGCTTGATCAGAACGGTGGCATTCGGAGAAATCTCCATTCCGCCAGCCAGTTCGATGGCACGCTCGAGCATCTCTTTGATGGTTGCTTTTCTCACTATAGCGACCCGGCTTATCAAACCTTCCTCCCTCTTCTTTATAGACGGTCGAATTTCCGCCGTTTCCGGTCCGGGCTTCCTTCTTAATCGCGCCGAGAGTACTCCAGTCAGCCCGCCCCAGAAAATTTTCCAGCGTTTTACCACCCAGGTTGAAAGCGTCACGTCAGTTTGATCTCATCGTTATCTACCGTGTAATCAAGCCTGGGAAGAGGATCCAGGGCTGGGCCGTTCAGGACGGTTCCCTCGGCATGATACCTGGAGCCGTGGCAGGGACAATCCCAGGTTTTGTCGGCATCGTTCCAGTCCGTCTGGCATCCCATGTGGGTGCATGTGTTGTCAAAAACTATCA
>JBAQMN010000233.1:0-2629 GCA_049302895.1 Actinomycetota bacterium
CGGTTAATGGAATATGGATTGGAGCGACCGACGATGTTATTCTCCGAACTCAAGGAATTAAGCTGGTTGATGGCAGTATGCCGGGCTTTGCCGCCTGCGTAGGGGCACTTCCGACCAATGAAGCGGCTGTCGAGCTTGCCACGAAACTCAGGGAGAAAAACATTCTGGTGTTTATGGCGGGGAGCACCAACGGAAAGAGTATGGCCGAACAGCTCGAAGAAGAGGGAGTCCAGATGGGCTGGGATGTCTATCTGGTTCCCTATGGCAAGGAGATAACGGCTGCCGTCTATGCGCTGGGCTTCGCCGCCCGCGCCGCCATGACCTTTGGCGGCATAACTCCTAACGGAATGAAGGAAGCTCGAGATGTACTCCTCTACAACAAGAATCGGGTCTTCGCCTTTGTGCTGGCTCTGGGCGAGGTGGACGACGAGAAGTATGCTACAGCGGCCGGGGCGATAAACTTCGGCTTCCCGGTTATTGCCGATACCGATATCCCACAGATTCTGCCCACCGGAATCTGTACCTACGAGCACGTGGTTTCTAATATACCTCATGACAAGCTGGTGCCGACGGCTATCGAGATTAGAGGGGTTAAAATCAAGGTCACAGAGGTTCCCATTCCTGTTCCATACGGGCCGGCTTTTGAAGGAGAGAGAATCAGGAAGGAGCAGACCTACGTGGAGTTCGGTGGACAGAAGTCAACATCATTTGAGTATCTCAGAATGCGCCAGCCCGAGGAGGTCGAAGACGGAAAGATCGAAGTGATCGGGCCAGAGATCGATAGCGTGGAAGCTCATTCGGTTCTTCCCCTGGGAATTGTAGTGGACGTGGCCGGCCGCAAGATGCAGCCCGATTTCGAACCTGTTCTGGAGAGACAACTCCACCACCTGATCAACAGCGCCGAGGGGGCCTGGCACATGGGCCAGCGCGACTTGAACTGGCTCCGAATCGGAATCGGTGCCAAAGAGAAAGGATTCAAGATAAAGCACTTCGGTGAGATCATCCACGCCAAGCTTCTGGACGACTTCCCTGCGATCGTGGATAAAGTTCAGGTTACTATCTATTCCGATGAGAGCAAGACGAAGGGGGTTCTGGAGGAGGCGAGGAAGGCTTTCGTCCACCGGGATGAGCGGGTGGCTGGCCTGACCGACGAGGCCGTAGACATCTTCTACACGTGCACACTCTGTCAGAGCTTCGCGCCGAATCACGTCTGTATCATCTCGCCTCAACGGCTGGGGCTATGCGGAGCCTACAACTGGCTGGACGCAAAGGCAGCCCACGAAATCAATCCGACCGGGGCTAATCAGCCGATTATCAAAGGCGAAGCGATCGATGCCAAGCTGGGACAGTGGATGGGTGTGAACGAGGTTGTCTATCAGAAGTCAAACAAAACAGTCGAAACGATTAGCGCCTACTCAATCATGGTCGATCCGGAGACTTCGTGCGGCTGTTTCGAGTGCATTGTGGCGCTGCTTCCGACCACCAATGGAGTAATGATTGTCAACCGGGAATTCCCGGGGATGACCCCGGTCGGAATGAAGTTTTCGACGCTGGCCGGATCCGTTGGTGGTGGTCAGCAGACGCCGGGCTTCATCGGTGTTGGTCGGCAGTATATCACTAGCGAGAAATTTATCGCCGCCGATGGCGGATTCAGGCGGATTGTCTGGATGCCCAAGGAGCTGAAGGAGGCTCTGCGAACCCAGCTTATGAAACGGGCTGAAGCGGTTGGCGATCCCGATTTTGTGAATAAGATAGCCGATGAGAGCATGGCCACGACGGAAGAAGAAGTGCTGAATTTTATGCAGCGGGTGAGCCATCCGGCTTTAGAGATGGAACCGATGCTCTAAAAGCACAGAGCACAGAGCAGAAGAAGATCCTTATTCTTCGAGCGAGTCTCGAGTCCTTCGACGCAGCTCAGAATAAACTCCGTCGAGAGGCGAGTCGAGAAGAGGGGTTCTCGACAGGCTCGAACAATAAAAATCTTTGGTATTTTCTCTGGGCTCTAAGCTCTGTGCTAGGGGAGGGGATATGGCGCTTACGGGGATTGATATTTACAAGTTGTTGCCCAAGACAAACTGTGCGGAGTGCGGCGTTCCCACCTGCCTCGCTTTCGCCATGAAGATTGCGGCGGGACAGGCGGAGCTTTCCTCATGCCCGCACCTCTCAGAGGACGCCAAAGAGGCATTATCTGAGGCTTCGGCTCCTCCCATTCGCGCTGTGACCATAGGCAAGGGCGAAAAGGCTCTTAGGGTGGGCGGAGAGCTGGTCATGTTTCGTCACGAAAAGACCTTCTACAACCCCTGCGGGTTTGCTTTGCTCCTCGAGGACACAATGGGGGACGAAGAGATCGGAGGAAAGCTAAGAGAGCTAAAGGAATCTCAATTTGTCAGAGTCGAGCAGACTTTGAGGGCGGATCTGGTGGCAGTCAAGGCTTCCTCCGGCAAGCCTGAGAAGTTTGTCGAATTGATCGAGAAGGTGAGAGCGGCCACGGATCTTCCGCTTATGTTGATGAGCGTGGATCCCGAAATTGTCCATGCTGGCCTGGCCGTCGCCGGGGACTCCTCCCCCTTGATATACGGGGCCAACAAGGACAATCTTGAAAAAATGGCTGAGTTAGCCAAGGCTCATG
>JBAQMN010000234.1:0-2722 GCA_049302895.1 Actinomycetota bacterium
AGAATAGCCTTAAGCATCCTTTGAACCCTCCTCTTTAAGCGTGACCTTTATATCTCCAAACGTTTTGGTCTGTGAGACCGCGATCATGCCCTTTTTAAAGAGTTCAAGAAGAGCTAAGAAGGTAACGATGATCTCCATCCTGGTCGTGGCCGCCTGACAGAGTTCCCGGAAAGACTGCTCCCCTTTTTGCTTCAGACTGGCCAGAACGTGCTCGGTCTTTTCAGCCAGGGAAATCTTTAGCGCGATAATGTGCGAGGTGTCTACCTTAAAGGTGTGTCTCGGTTGGAGCAAATCCTTGGCCAGCAAAGTTAGGTCGGTCAGTCTGATTCCATCGAGGAAATCAGGTTGGAGATCGGAGAACGGCTCTTCCAACGCCACCTCTCGCGAAAAGAGCAGGCTGGCCGTTTCGGCCCGTTTGGCCAGCTCCCAGGACACATTCTTGAACGTTTTGTACTCGATCAGATGATCTGCCAGGGACTCTGCCGTCTCGAGCTTTTCCTCGTCCTCGTCTAAGTAACCCTCGTCATCCGTGGGGATGAGAGCGATTGACTTTAGCTCAAGCAGCGTCGCGGCGATGACCAGAAACTCACTGGTTACCTCCAGGTTGAGATCTTCCATCCGAGCCAGATACCTCAAGTAATCCTCGGTGATCCTGGCAAGAGGAACCTCGTATATATCAACTTCTTGCTTCAAGATCAGATCAAGAAGCAGATCAAAGGGACCCTCGAAAACCTCAATCTCAACTTTGTACATTAGAACTGGTCACTCCTTCTCGACTCGTTCCACTCGCTCGAAGAAGAATAGTTCAGTGTGTCACCCTGAGCGGAGCGAAGGGTCTACGCTTGAGATTCTTCGGTCGCTGCGCTCCCCTCAGAATGACACGAGCCAAGGACTCGCTCGAATACGGGCGGACAGAGACGTCCGCCCCTACGGATGTCACTGCACAATGTAGGGGCCGACCTCTGTGTCGGCCCGTCTTATTGTTCGAGTCTCTCGACGGAGTTTATCCCGAGGGAAGTCGAGGGACTCGAGACAGGCTTGTCGAGAACACCCTCAACTCACGCCGGGGAGAAAAAGACGTGTGAAAAAATCCATTATTGGGCCAATAACCGCCCAGAACGGCCGATTAAAAAGGAATATAAAAAGAAACAGAATAATAATACCGTATCTCTCGATCGAACGGTATCCCGACAAATACTGAACTGGAAGAATTCCCTCAACTACCCGCGAGCCGTCCAGAGGCGGCAGGGGAATAAGATTGAAGACGGCCAGGATGACATTGATTCTGACAAACCAGATGACAAAGATTTTGAGTAGAGTGGGAAGGAGAATCCATACCGAACTAGCGGCGATTCCTATCACACCAGCCAGAATCAGATTGGAGGCCGGCCCGGCCGCACCCACCCAGATGAGGTCACGCCGGCCGTGTCGGAAATACGTCGGGTTAATCGGCACGGGCTTGGCCGCCGCAAAAACAAAGGGCGAGCCCACGGCGATCAGAAGCAAAGGAAGCAGCACCGAGGAGAAGGGGTCAAGGTGCGGTATGGGATTAAGGGTCAAGCGTCCCGCCAGACGAGCCGTTGGGTCGCCCATGAGCTCGGCCACCCGCCCGTGGGAATACTCGTGGACTACCACCCCGATCAAGAGAGCCGGAATGAGCAAGAGCACACTCTCCAGAGTCATTTGGCTTTTTCCCTCTCAAGTTTTCTGAAGGTCTTATCGGCCAGGGAGAGCTCCTCCTCTCTGGTAGTCACTCGACCATCGAGTTTAGCGGCAAACACATAGTTGAGGACCCGCTTGAACATGGCTCCCGGTTTGTAACCCAGTTTGATTAGGTCGTCACCGGTTATCTCTAAGTTCAAATCTTGAAGAGAGAAGTAGCGGACGATTCTCTCCCGCCCCATCGAATCGGAAGCGGCATAGAGATAGGCGAGAACCTCAGGCGGAAGATCGTGTAGGCGCAGGTAAAGCTCACTGTTTTTCATGTCCTTACTCAGAGCCTTCAAAATTTTGGAGGCGTTCTTAGCGGCTTTAACAAGGACGCGCCTGTCTTCCGCCCTGACTCGCAGGGATGTTGTGAGCCGCGATACCTCGTCGGCGGTAAGATCTTTTAACAGAGCAACAAGGTAAACCAGCCACGCCTTTAGTGGCTCTTTCACTTGCTTTCGAATCCTTACCAGCGTGTTTCCTATCTCTCCAAAAAGAGCTTGAGAATCAGAACCCATCTTCAGTTTTGGATGGAGCACCTCAAGTACACCCAGTTCCTCAAGACGTTTCAAAACTCGCCATGGTGCAGGTTCTGACAGGATTAGAATAAGCTCGTCGCGAACGCGAACGCCAGTGAGCTCCCTGATGAGCTTGAGATCCACCGCCCTTCTGGCCAGCTTCTCTGTGTCCTCCGACATCTTGAAACCGTAGCGCTGTTCAAAGCGGGCCGCTCTGAAGATTCTGGTCGGGTCGTCAACAAAACTCAGTTCGTGAAGAACCATTATCCTCCGCCCCTCGATATCTTCCAGGCCGCCGAAATAGTCGAGCAGTTCACCGAAGTGAGGAGTGTTCAAGGAGATAGCCATGGCATTGATGGTGAAATCCCGGCGGAACAGGTCCTGTCTCACCGTTCCAAACTCAACCTGAGGTAGAGCTGCAGGGTATTCGTAAAATTCCGTTCGGGCGCTGGCCACGTCGATGCGGAAGTCGTCGGGAAGAACGACCACAGCCGTGC
>JBAQMN010000235.1:0-2993 GCA_049302895.1 Actinomycetota bacterium
AAACAGTCTACGACTCGTAGAGAAACTCCTATTTAAGTATATACGAGAGATGCGAGGCACTCAAGCCCTTAAGGTTAAAGGTGAGATTGCCACGCCCCGACAAGTCGGGACTCGCAATGACAGATAGTGCCAGGCATGAACGTATTGACATTAGTCTCATAGAATAGAGTCGACCTAAAGGTCGACCTGCCTATGGCAGGCGGACCTTTAGGTCCGCACAGTTCGCTGTCTTTGGCGGGGCTCGCAATGACCGAAATTATTGGGGGAGGGTGAAGGTGAAGCGGCTGCCCTTGCCAGGCTGACTCTCGACCTGGATTTTGCCACGGTGGAGTTCGACCATTTTCCTGGTCAGCATGAGTCCCAATCCTGTTCCGTCTCCCTCGGGACCATGCTTCCTCACCTGTTGAAACTCATCAAAGATTTTTTCCTGGTCCTTGGGAGCAATGCCGATTCCTGTGTCCCAAACGGTGATTTCCAATCCGCCATCACTGTCTCGCTTTGCCTCTACACCGACTCTGCCTCCATCAGGTGTGAACTTGACAGCGTTAGACAGGAGATTGACCATGATCTGTTTGAGCTTGCGCACGTCAGCGCGGACTATATGATCACTTCTGCCCAGATCAACAGACAAATCGATGCCGTGCTTCTTGGCTCGTTCGCTCACCATAATGAGACTACTTCTTACCAGATCGTCCAGGGAAAATTCGGAGAGCTCCACCTCCATCTTGCCGGCTTCCACTTTTGAGAGATCAAGAACATCATTTATTAGATTCAGCAGGTGCTTGCTGCTCTCGGAGATGTAACCGATATATTCCCTTTGTGCCGCATCAAGTTTCTTCGGAACCCCCTCCAACAGAAGGTCGGCGAAACCGATAATGGAATTCAGAGGGGTTCTGAGCTCGTGAGACATGCTTGCCAGGAATTCGGATTTGGCCTGGGAAATCTCCGCTAACCTGATGTTCGCTTCACGCAAATCCCATGTTCTCCCTTCCACCAACTTTTCCAGGTTAGCATGGGATCGTTTCAACTCTTCTTGGGCTTTAAAAAGTTGGCTGTAAGGTTCGGAGACGGAAGACACAAAAATCGCCCAATAAATTAGCATGTAAGCGACAGTCTTTAAAATGTGGCCGAGAATGTTAAAAATGTCGTAAGGATTTGTGTAAAGAGTGAAGGCTACTCCGCTAAGAACGCTCGCAGCAAACGCACCAAGCAAAAAGGGAATGAAGCGGTCGTGTGTCTTCTTAAACATCCGCCAATAGGCCAAGCCCGCACCAAGGGTGAGAGCGATAACAAAATACTCGATGCCGAACTTTGTTGTCGTTACCCCCACACCTTCCACATAAACAGCAGGAAGATACTTCGAAAAATAGATAACAACTATCAACGTAACCAGGGAAATCAACAATGAGCCCCCAAGTAGAAAGGAGCGCCTCAGGAGTCTGGAATCGCTAGAGCTGGGAATAAAGGCGCTCGCCAGGAAGGCTCCTGAGGCAATCAACCGCGCAATCAGCCAGAAATAAATGCCTTTAGATACATCACTCGGCGTAAAAAAGACAGGCATGCCCTTGTAAGACAACATATGAAATAAATCAATCAAACCTATGGCCAGAAAGGCCGTCCCGAGGAGGAGGCTTCTGGTTCTTTTGGTGCGCGAATAGGCATGCCAGCTGACAGCAAAGATTAGAAAGGAAACGACAATGCTATAAAACTCTACAATTGTATGAAAAGTCAGGTAAGATGCTGGTGTCACCATAGCTCCACTCTGGTTATTTCAACGGGCTTTCCTTTGAACTTCTCCATCTGCATCTTTATGAATACGTTGACAAGGTCCGGATCCCATTGACGACCGGCGCCGTCCTCCAGACGAGTCAGAGCTTTTCTAACCGGCATAGCCGCTCGGTAAGGCCTGAGAGAAGTCATGGCGTCGAAGGCATCCACAATGGCGATTATGCGAGCTCCCAGAGGGATACTCTCTCGAGACAGGCCATCGGGATAGCCCTGCCCATTCCACCACTCGTGATGATGACGGATAACAGGCAGGAAGGAAGCGGCAAAATTAAGAGGTTTGCATATCTTTTCTCCCTTAACGGGATGCTCCTTTATGTGAGCAAGCTCATCAGCCGTGAGAGGCCCTGGCTTGTGAAGGACTTTCTCGTCAATGCCCATCATGCCCACGTCATGAAGCAGGCCAGCCTTTCTCAATATCTCCTGTTCCGATTGGGACAAACCAATGGCCTGGGCAAGCTCAACGCCATAAACGCTCACTCTTAAGGAATGGCCCCTTGTGTAAGGGTCTTTTTCTTCCACCGCCAGGGCAAGGCTATAAATGACGCTTTCAGCGCTCTCCAACTCGTCGGTCAGAGATTTTACCCGAAGCGACGATCTGACGCGAGCAAGCAGAACAAGCCGATTGAATGGCTTATGGATGAAATCATCGGCTCCGGCTTCGATTCCTTTGATTTTGTCCTCGTCTCCGCTTAGTGCGGTAATCATAACAACTGGAATAAAGCGGGTCGATTCGTCTTCTTTTATTTTTTTGCAGACCTCATAGCCGTCCATGCCCGGCATCATGACGTCTAATATGATGAGAGCGGGCTGTTCCTTTCGAACAATTCTGAGAGCCTGCCGGCTGTTCATGGCCTTAAGAATTATGTAGTCTTCGCCCAACAAATTGGCCTCGACAAGTTTGAAGCTCTGAGGGTCATCGTCGACCACCAGTATCTTAGGTCTCTTGTCTGGTAAATCCATCACAAGAACAACCTCCCCTCTTTTCCGAAAATCAAACCAGTTTTTGGTTTTCCAATAGTACTTTTCGGCACAGAGTCGGGAATCAATAATACAAAAAATTAGGGTTTGTGAGAGTGAGATTGCCACGCCCCGCCCGTGGCGGGACTCGCAATGACAGATAGTGCCAGGCATAAACGTATTGACATGAGTCTCATAGAATAGAGTCGACCTGAAGGTCGACCTGCCTATGGCAGGCGGACCTTTAG
>JBAQMN010000236.1:0-17575 GCA_049302895.1 Actinomycetota bacterium
GGGAGGGTGGCTATAGATAATTCTTGGTCACCCCCACCTCTATCCTCCCCCATCAAGGGGGAGGAATTAGTAGAGGTCGACCTTCAGGTCGACTGCTGTTCCATTGTGAGATTGCCACGCTCGCCTGCGGCTCGCTCGCAATGACAGGAATGCTCCCATCATGGTTTGTCTTCGGTCTTCAGTCGTCGGTCTTATGTTATTTGAGGATGACGAGGCAATCGCGGTGGATTACTTCTTCACTCGCCTCTTCGGTCAAAACCTTTGAGACTTCACTGCTCTTTAACCCTTTGACCTGGTCGAGCTCGGAGAGGCTGAAATTGATTAGCCCTCGCGCGAAAACGTTTCCTTTGACGTCCGCCACGTTAACAGCATCCCCCATCGCAAAGTCTCCTTCACAGGCTACAATGCCTGCCGGGAGAAGACTCTTGCCTTTCGTTAACAGAGCATCTCTCGCCCCTTCATCGACGATTATGGTTCCCTTGACTGATTTGCCAAAGGCTATCCAGGCCTTCCGACTGGCCAACTTCTTTTTCTTTGGAGAAAAACAGGTTCCAACGGGTTTAGCGGCAATAATATCAAGAAGAACATTTTCCTTTCTCCCATCCGCCATAACCATAGCTGCGCCGGCAAAGGTGACAATCCTTGCCGCCTGAATCTTTGTGACCATACCTCCGGAGCCGAAGGTAGTCCTGGTATCCCCGGCCAACTGTTCAATCTCAGACGTGATTTCGGGAACGTCAGATATTAGCCTGGCCTCGGGATCAAGCCGAGGATCAGCCGTATAAAGCCCTTCCATGTCCGTCAAAATGACCAGCAAATCCGCCTTGGCCAGATTGGTTACCAAAGCGGCCAGCGTGTCGTTGTCTCCAAATTTTATTTCCTCCACGGCCGTCGTATCGTTCTCATTCACCACGGGTATGACTCCAAGTTCCAGGAGTTTTTCAAACGTGTTAGAGGCGTTGACGTATGACTCACGGTGGGTGATATCAAACTGCGTCAGCAAAACCTGGCCGATTCTTATATCGTACTCGTCAAAGAGACTGGTATATTGCTGCAATAAGAGCCCCTGTCCAACCGAAGCCGCAGCCTGAAGTGCCGGAATAGCGTTGGGGCGCTCTTCTATTCCCAAGCGCTCGAGACCGGCCGCGATTGCACCGGACGTTACCAGCAGCAGTTGACGACCTTGCTTGGCCAGAGAGGCCATCTGAGAAACCAGATTTTTCATCTGCTCAGGATCCAACCGTCCGGACTGAGTGGTTATAACATTCGTCCCGACCTTTATGACGATCCTCTGCGCTTTGGGGAGACATTCAGATCTATTCATCTAATCACCTGCAAGGATATCTGCTATACCCTCCACGAGTTTGTTAACACCGTCGCCCGTAAGGGCGGAAATAGCAAAGAATTTGATGTTTCTTTTTTTGAATATTTTTGCCACTTCATTGGCTTTCTTCTTTGCCTCCGGCAGATCTACCTTGTTACCCACTGCAATCTGCGGAAGTTCCTTGAGTGAAGATTTATAAAACGTCAGCTCACTATTTATATTATCATAATCTCTGACAGGGTCTCTCCCCTCAGCGGCCAGATCAAGGATGTGAAGCAGGATATTGGTCCGCTCGATGTGTCTCAGGAACTTGAGACCCAGACCTGCTCCTTTGTGGGCGTTCTCGATCAAACCCGGCACATCCGCCGCAACAAACCTTTCTCCTGATGGGAGAGGCACAACTCCCAGATTGGGAACCTTCGTGGTAAAAGGATAATCGGCAACTTTAGCTTTGGCGGCCGATATCTTGTTGATCAGCGTGGACTTACCGGTGTTGGGGTAGCCGATGATTGCCACATCCGCCAGAAGCTTAAGCTCTAAGGTGATCCATCCTTCCTCTCCGGGTTCGCCTTTCTCGGCGAAATCGGGGGCGCGTTGGGTTGAAGTAACAAATCGGGCGTTGCCCTTCCCGCCTTTGCCTCCTCGGCCTACCACAGCCTCTTGATCATTCTCGACCAGATCGGCCAGGATGTTTCCTTTTTCGTCTTTGACGACCGTGCCAGGAGGAGCTGCCAAAACAAGGTCGTGGCCTCGACGACCGTGCTTGTTATTGCCCTCTCCGTGTCTTCCATTCTCGGCAGAAAAATGACGCTGATAGCGAAAATCCATCAGCGTCTCCAATCCCGCATTCACTTTTAGAATTATGTTTCCCCCGGAGCCTCCATCACCACCGTCCGGGCCTCCTCGGGGTTTATACTTCTCACGCCTGAAGCTTGCACAGCCGTTTCCGCCTCTTCCACCCCTGACAAAGATCCTGGCTTCGTCTATGAACATTCTAAGAAGACGGGCGGACAGGGACCCCGCCTTCGTCGGGGCGGGCGTCCGCCCCTACAGGATATCACAATCATCGTAGGGGACGACCTCTGTGTCGTCCCACTTATAGTGATTCCAGAACGTTTACTTTTCGCCCGGAGAAGCGGACGTAGCCGTCGGTCAGAGCGAAAAGGGTACGGTCACGCCCCATACCGACGCTAAAGCCCGGCTTGATTTTGGTGCCGCATTGACGGATGATTATGCTTCCCGCCGTGATGAACTGCCCGTCAAAGGCCTTAACGCCGAGGCGCTTGGAATGGCTGTCGCGGCCGTTCCGCGAGCTTCCTAAACCTTTTTTGTGTGCCATAACTCCTCCATTTACGAAGTTAGAGAGGCCTTCTCGACTCGTCTCTCGCCTTCGCTCGAGACTCGCTCGAAGAATAACAATATTGTTCGAGCTTGTCGAGAACCCTAGCGGACAGAGACCTGCCCGTCCGGCAGGCGGGCGTCCGCCCCTACAGGTTTTTGCTTGTTAGCAGATAGTTTGATTTCGTCTATCCTGACTTTGGTGAGTTCCTGCCTGTGACCTTGCCTCTTCTTGTAACCCTTTTTGGGCTTATATTTAAAAACGATTACTTTGTCTCCCTTTGTCTGTTCGAGCACCGTGCCTCTAACGATTGCTTTACTCAGTTTCGCTTGATCAGCAATAGTCTCATCGTCACTGCTCAAAAGCAGAATCTCCTCAAAGCGGACTTTGTCTCCCTCTTTACCTTCCAGTTTCTCCAGAAGAAGAACGTCACCCTTTGCAACCTTGTATTGCTTGCCTCCAGACTTTATCACTGCGTACAAACTAAGTAACCTCCTTCCGCACAAACAGTCTACGACTCGTAGAGAAACTCCTATTTAAGTATATACGAGAGATGCGAGGCACTCAAGCCCTTAAGGTTAAAGGTGAGATTGCCACGCCCCGCCTTCGGCGGGGCCCGCAATGACAGATAGTGCCAGGCATGAACGTATTGACATTAGTCTCATAGAATAGAGTCGACCTAAAGGTCGACCTGCCTATGGCAGGCGGACCTTTAGGTCCGCACAGTTCGCTGTTTTTGGCGGGGCTCGCAATGACAGCACATGGCCAGGTCAAGACCTGCCCGCCGGCAGGCGGGGGATGAGCGTCCCTGAATACCTGAGCGACTTGCATGATGCAGTTTGCAAGTTTATGATGTAGAAAGGTCATGATACTTGTTAGCGACTTTGAGAAGAAGGTCTATTTAGCTGTATCCGCTATTCCCTACGGCGAAACACGAAGCTACGCCTGGGTGGCCGAGCAGATTGGCCGCCCGGGGGCGGCTCGTGCCGTGGGACAGGCTCTGAAGCGAAATCCTCTACCGATGATAATCCCCTGCCACCGCGTGGTTAAGAGCTGCGGTGATCTTGGTGGATACAAATACGGCCGGCGGTGGAAGGAAAAACTTCTTGAGATGGAGAGAAAATAGATGAAGGCAAAAACCGAAAAAGAAGAGTTGGAATTCACTATTATTACCGGCCTTTCCGGGGCAGGCAAATCCGAGGCCATACATTGCTTCGAAGACATGGGATATTTTTGCATCGACAATCTTCCCGCGGCTCTGATCTCCAAGGTGGCAGAGATGCTGGCCTTACCCGGAAGCAAGGCACGAAAGGTGGCCCTTGTCATTGATGTTAGGGGTGGCGAGTATTTCGACACTCTCTGGGATGCGCTGCGCGAGCTCAAAGCGATGCAGATCAAATACCAGATTCTGTACCTGGAGGCCTCCGACGAGACACTGATTAAGCGTTTCAAACAAACACGCCGTCGCCATCCGCTGGCGAAGGGGGGAGAGATTATCGATGGCATTCGGCGAGAGCGCAAGTTACTGGAATCCTTAAAAGAGAGGGCGGATCTGATCATTGATACTACGGGTATACCCACATACGAGCTAAAGGATAAGATTCGCTCGCATTTTCTCGGCGAGGCGGTTTACAAAGGACTCCTGGTCAGTGTGATCTCTTTCGGTTTCAAATACGGTGTTCCTCTCGATGCCGATTTGGTTATGGACGTGAGATTTCTGTCTAATCCACACTACGTGGAGGCTCTGACCAGGTTGACCGGAGAGGACGAAGCGGTTCGCAAATTTGTCCTGGATAGGCCGGTCACTCAGAAATTTATGAAGAAATTCGAAAGCATGCTCGCTTTTCTCATGCCTCACTATGTGAAAGAGGGCAAAATCCACTTCACCATCGCGCTGGGCTGTACCGGAGGAACTCATCGCTCCGTTACCCTGGCTGAAGAGATCCAGAAGTTCCTGAGGGACAAAGGATACAACGTGATATTGAGGCACCGGGATATTGGCAGAGAGCTTGAAGCGGGAGCTTAGCTTGAAGAGCCGTGAGCTTTCCGCGGTGGCCATCGGGGGCGGAACGGGCTTGCCCATCATTCTCGCCAGCTTAAAGGGGGTTTTCACCAATGTTTCGGCCATTGTCACCGTTGCCGATGATGGGGGAAGTTCTGGAAGGCTCCGTCGAGAGCTCGGCATGCCTCCCCCTGGCGACATTCGAAACTGTCTCGTTGCCCTGGCCAATCCGGACTCAAAACTCGCCTCTCTCTTTCAGTACCGCTTCAAGGAAGGTTCGAGCTTAGCCGAGCACAGCCTGGGGAATCTGATTATTGCCGCTCTGGTCGACACAACAAGAGATTTTGCCGAAGCCATCGAGGTTGCCTCTGGGCTTCTCAGTGTCGAGGGGCAGGTTCTTCCCTCCACTCTTGAAGATGTCACTCTTGTTGCCTCGGTCAAGAGCGGCGCTCTTGTCTCAGGACAGGCGAAGATTGCCAGGACGCCCGGGCTAAATTTTGTTCAGCTCGAGCCCCCCTTTCCCAAGGCTTATTCTCCGGCTGTTCAAGCTATTAAGGAAGCGGATCTTATCATCCTCGGACCAGGTAGTCTATTCACCAGTATAATCCCGAATCTGCTGGTTGAGGACATTTCTGAGGCTATTTTGTCGTCAACGGGAAGAAAGATGTACATTTGCAACACCGTGAACCAGCGTCACGAGACCAGAGGCCTTACCGCTACGGATCATCTGGATGCCCTTTTGAGCCACGCCAGGGCGGCTGTGACGGAGGAAATAATGGTCAACGACTTTTCCCGACGGGAAACACTGGAACGCCTTGCCAGGCAGGGAATTCAACCCGTCACCTATGATCTGGACGAACTGAATGGAAGAGGCGTTAGAGTCATCGTGGACGACTTGGCCGACGAAGATAATCCTCTTCATCACGATCCAGCTAAATTGAAGGCACTGTTTCAGCGAGAGGTTATTCATGGCTGACCAGAGTCGGCGATCTCTCAGCCCGACCATCGCCATAGCCTCTGTTTTTGTGCTGCTGCTGGTGGGTTGGCTCCTCTGGTACTACGGTTTTGGACCGGGAGCTTACGAGGTAAAAGACGCAAACGAGCTGGTGGAAAGGGCTAACTCGCACTATCGAAAAGCCAGCGCCATCATTGGCGAGATCAATGAGCGCGGATTTCAATGGAAGCAGAAGGAGCTCAAAACCTCCGAACAGACAGATAAGTTTGTTGACGAGCTCGAAAAGGAAGAGAAAAGAATAGATACACTGAAGGGGGAGCTCGAACAGACAAATAGGGACCTCAAACAGGCTCAGGGGCTCCATCTCCCCTCCTGGTATAATGACTACCTTAATCTTCTTCTCAAGAGAGACGAGGCGCTTTCAAACGGCCTTGACGTGGCCCAAAGCAGTTTTAGGGACATGAAAAGGCTGATGAGCATCTTTCCCGACCTCTCCCAGGGTCTCGCCAGGTTGAGTCAGTTCCCCGCTAAAATGGACGAGGCGAACAAGGCGGTTGCGGCGGGTAACGCGGAGACCGCCAGAACAAAAATTCAGGAGACCGACAGCCTTCTTTCGGACGTGGCCGCCATTTTGACGTCTGCCAATGTGGAGCTCCAGTCCAAAGACATCGATGCTCTCCTTCAGCTCATCTCAAGGGCTAAAGGAATTTTGGTCATGACCAGGCAAATGGTCGATGCCGGCGAGAGAGGCGATGTCTCCCGGGTCGATCAGCTCAAGAAGCAGATCGATGTTGCCCTGATTGATCTAAAGAAAGAGGCGGACAAAATAGGGGCGGTTGGCGATTTTGAGGGCTGGTTTTCTCATCGCCTGGATTTCTATTTAGAGAATATAATGAGGGAGTTTAATGAGGCCATAGATTTTGACGCCAGGGCCAAAGTCCTTTACGAGAAAAACATCTAAGGTTATTTCGCGACCTTCTCTCTTTCTTTCTCTTTCTCCTGGATGATCTTTTCCGCGGTGTGTGCCGGCATCTGCTCGTAGGTGTAGAAGCTCATCTTATAAGACCCCTGGCCCCTGGTTATTGAACGAAGCTCCGTCGCATACCGGACCATTTCCGCCAGGGGAACCCGCGCTCTGATAATCTGGCTTTTGTCTTGAGGCTCCATGCCGAGAATGTGTCCTCTCTTGCTGTTCAGGTCGCCGATAACGTCTCCCATAAAAACCTCGGGAACTACCACCTCAACGTTCATGACGGGCTCCAGAAGAATGGGGTTCGCTTCAGAGACGCTCTTCTTGAAGGCCATGGAGCCGGCGATCTTGAAAGCCATATCGGAAGAGTCGACGGGGTGGAAGGAGCCATCGTAAACGGTGACTTTCAAGTCTACCACAGGGTAGCCGGCAACCACTCCCTCGAGCAAGGCATCTCGAACTCCCTTTTCAACCGCGGGAACGTAGTTTCTTGGGATGGCTCCGCCAAAGATCTTGTCTGCGAACTCGAATCCTTTGCCTCGTTCCAGAGGCTCGACCTCCAACCACACGTCTCCATACTGGCCGCGGCCGCCAGTCTGTTTCTTGTATTTACCCTGAGCTTTTGCCCTTCCGGTGATAGTTTCTTTGTAAGACACTTTGGGTACGTCGAGGGTTGTATCCACGCCGAACTTGCGCTTGAGACGTTCGGTCATGATTTCTAGGTGCAGGTCGCCGATGCCCGAGAGAATTGTCTGCCTGATCTCATGATCTCTTCGAACCCTGAGGGTCGGATCCTCGTCGGCCAGTTTTGCCAGGGAAGTGCTTATCTTCTCATCGTCTCCTCTGGTTTTCGGTTCGACGGCTAAAGAGTAGGCCGGTTCAGGGAATTTAACTGGGTCAAAAACTATAGGATTTGTTTCATCACTCAGGGTGTCTCCAGTGAAGGTCGCTTCTAACTTAGGAATGGCCGCTATGTCTCCAGCCACAACCTCCTTCACTTCTTCCTGGTTCTTCCCTTGCATACTGAAAACGTGTCCCATGCGCTCCCTTTTTCCTTTAGTGGCATTAAAGATTGTCGAGTCAGCGTGGAGGCTTCCTGAGAAAACCCGAACGTAGCTAAGTTTTCCAACATAGGGATCGGATACGGTCTTAAAAACCAAAGCTGCCAGCGGATCTGACGGGCTGTTCTTGCGCATCGTATCCTCTCCGGTCTTAGGATTCTTTCCCTTGACGTCGGGTCGATCTTCGGGCGAGGGCAGAATATCAGAGATCACGTCTAAGAGAGACCGTACCCCGACGTTTTGTTCAGCCGAACCACAGAGAACCGGCATGAAGTGCCCCTTAGCTACGCTCAGTTTCAGCGTTCGGTTAAGATCCTCCGCGCTTATCTCCTCACCCTCCAAATATTTCTCCAGGATTTTGTCGTCAGCCTCTACGATGAGCTCGACCAGTTTCTCTCGGTATTCGGCGGCCTGAGCCTTCATGCCCTCCGGAATGTCCTCTTCTTTGCTCTGTCCAGCCGAATCGATCAAGGCTTTCATCTTGATCAAGTCGATCACACCTCTGAAGTTCGTCTCCTTCCCGATGGGGAGCTGAAGAGGAGTGGCATTCTTGTTCAATCTCTCCTTCGCCGCCGTCAGTGCAGAGTAAAAATCAGCGTTCTCTTTGTCCACGCCGTTCACAAAGATCAATCCGGGAAGGCCGAGCTCTCTCACGTAGTCCCATATCTTTTCTGTTTGCACTTCAACGCCCGCCGCTGCATCGACAACGGTCATGACGCTGTCAGCGGCTCTTAAAGCTCCGACGACTTCGCCGATGAAGTCGGCGTAGCCCGGGGTATCGATCAGGTTGAGCTTGTGATTTTTCCATTCACAAGGGGCTAAGGCGAGGTTGATGGATATCTTGCGTTTGATTTCTTCGGGTTCAAAGTCTGTAACGGTAGTCCCGCTTTCCACTTTCCCGAGGCGAGTGGTCGCCTTGGCATTGTAAAGCATCGCTTCGACCAGAGAAGTCTTTCCACAGCCTCCGTGCCCGACAACTACAACATCTCTCAGATCGGCCGTAGCATAGTTTTTCATAGGCGTCTCCTTCTCAAGTTCTTTATCGTTTATTTTACGCGCTTTTACTCTCACGTGCAAGATTGATATAATACGGCCAAAGAGCGACTGAAAGAAGCTTTCTAAAGGGCCTAAGAGGTGAGGTTATCAGAGTTGCTATGGTTGCCCCCATCCGGGTAAGAGTTCCGCCTGAGCAGTACGGGGGTATCGAGTTAGTGATCAGTCTTTTGACAGAGGAACTGGTAAAAAGGGGTGTCGATGTCACCCTTTATGCCAGTGGTGATGCGGTAACCAAAGCTCCTCTCCGCTATGTTTACCCCAAAGCTATCGGGTTCGGCATGCCCCATGAAAGCTTCATGCTAACCCATATGGCCTTTGCTTATGGTGAGGTTAATCAGTATGATATCGTTCACAACCATGCTGGTGTCGCTGGCATAGCCATGGCTCGCTTAATCGAAACCCCTGTTTTAACCACACTGCACAATAATTATTTTATCAGTGAAAATAAGGCATTTTTTGAGGAAAATAAGAATAATCAGTTCTACAACGCCATAAGCGAGAGCCAGAAGAAAAGTATACCGGGGCTCAACTATATTAAAACCGTCTATAACGCCATCGATCCGTCTCAGTATCCGGTCACGTCTGAGAAGGAAGACTACCTTCTTTCTCTAGGGAATATCTGCGAGGTCAAAGGTCACGACATTGCTATTCAGGTGGCGCGACGTCTAAAAATGAAGCTTGTTATCGCTGGCAAGCTTGATCCAGGGGGAATAGATTTCTTCAATCAAAAGATCAAGCCGGAGATCGACAACAAATTGGTTTTCTTTGAGGGGCAGGTTAGCCATGAACGAAAACTCGAGCTCTTTGCTAGGGCGAGGGCTTTTCTCTTTCCTGTCAGGTGGGAGGAGCCCTTTGGTCTGGTTATGGTGGAGGCAATGGCGTGCGGCACTCCAGTGATCGGCTTTCGGCGAGGATCGGTACCGGAAGTCGTGAAAGATGGTGAGACGGGATTTGTCGTTGATACCCCTGAGGAGATGGCCGCGGCCGTAGAAAGGGCCGGCGAGATATTACCTCAAAGGTGCCGCGAACACGTGGAAGAAAGATTCAGTCCTCAAAAGATGACCGACGACTATGTCTCTGTTTATGAAGAAATAGGAGAAAGAACTTTTGACGGGAAAGCACCGAAGCAGGAGAGAGCGAGAACATAGGCGCAGGAAATGGCCGTATTTTCTGCTTCTGCTAATACTTCTTGTTGGGGTAGGATCTTATCTGTTTGTAACCTATGGCTTCCAGAAGAGACTGGCCAAACCCCTGGCCAATCTTAGAAACGCCCCCCTCAAGATTCCCAAAAAAATTATCTACTGTCCGCTGGATGGCCTCCAGGTGTCAAGCGAGCATCTTATCCAGCGCCGTCCCATTATCGTGAAGGTAGAAAACCTCTCGGACGCTCGCCCGCAGTCAGGCCTGGATAAGGCGTGCATAGTCTATGAGGCCATGGCCGAAGGGGGGATTACCAGGTTCGTGGCGGTGTATCTCTGCCAGGATGCCGACGAGATAGGACCGGTCAGAAGCGCCCGCCTGCAGGATATCGACCTTGTCCGTGAGTACGACGCTCTCTTTGCTCACGTCGGCTCCTCGGATGCCTATGCGGTGGAGGCGGGGAAAGACATTGCCAGTCTCGACGAGTTCGCTTACACCTCTTCCTACTGGCGTAGCAAAGATAGGCTGGCTCCTCACAACGTGTATACCAGCACCACCAAACTGCGAGACACGGCCGGCAAGGAGGGTCTGGAGAGGGAGGTCTCCCTGAGAGGCTTCACTTTCAAGAGGGACGAGCCCGGGAAAGGTAAGGTTACCTCTTTGTTAATCCCGTATCCGGCGGACTGCGACACGCTTTATGAGTACGATACGAGGTCCAACGCCTTCTTGAGAACGGTGCATGGTCAGCCCCACGAGGACAAGGTTACCGGAGCCAGGCTGGCCGCCAAGAACATCATTGTTCAGTATGTAAGCTACACATACTCCGACTTCGGAGAGGATTACGGAATGGGCGGCCGCCAAGTGTTGAATCTGGTCGGTGAGGGTAGAGCCCAGATATTTCGAGACGGTGAGGTCATAGAGGCGAAGTGGTCTAAGGTTTCTCCAGCGCAGCCGACGAATTTCACCGATGCGGTCGGGAACCCCATAATTTTCGATCGCGGGCAAATCTGGATCGAATTCGTCCCTGACAACTGGGAAATCCAGATAACCCAAAACCCTTAACGCCCTTTGTTCTTCCCCTCTTGAGGGGAGGAATTAGTTCTTATTGTTCGAGCTTGTCGAGAACTCCCCTTTCGAGCACTTCTCGACTCGCTAGCTCGCTCGAAGAATAACTCTTTACTGCTGGAAATAGGCTGATTGTGTTATAATAATTATGTGAATTATCTGTTATGTGGAGGTCTTACTGGATGGTTGAGGAAGGCACAATCAAAGTAAAAAGGGGCCTGGCGGAGATGCTCAAAGGTGGCGTCATCATGGATATCACCACTGCTGATCAGGCTAAAATCGCCGAGGAAGCCGGGGCGGTTGCAGTCATGGTCCTGGAGCGTGTCCCCGCAGACATCAGGGCCGCCGGCGGAGTGGCCAGAATGGCTGATCCAGCCATAATTGAGGCCATTATGAAGACGGTAACCATTCCTGTAATGGCCAAGGCGAGAATCGGCCATTTTGCGGAGGCGAGGATCTTAGAGGCGTTGGGCGTCGACTACGTCGATGAGAGTGAGGTTCTGACTCCTGCTGATGAAGAGCATCACATTGACAAATGGGATTTTAAGGTTCCCTTCGTTTGCGGTGCGCGGAATCTGGGAGAGGCTCTTCGTCGCATCGCCGAAGGTGCAGCCATGATCCGAACCAAGGGAGAAGCCGGAACCGGTAACGTGGTCGAAGCCGTTCGGCACATGAGAGCCATTATGGGTGAGATCAAGAAGCTCGCCATCCTGCGCGGCGATGAACTGGGAACGGCCTCAAAAGAGCTTCAGGCACCGCTGGAGCTGGTCCGCGAGGTGGCCAAATCAGGTAAGCTTCCCGTGGTTAATTTCGCCGCAGGTGGTATCGCCACGCCCGCCGATGCCGCTCTGATGATGCTCTTAGGAGCCGACGGAGTCTTCGTCGGATCGGGTATTTTTAAGTCCGACAATCCACCCGTTCGGGCCAAAGCTATTGTCGAGGCGACAACCCATTATGACGATCCCAAGATCCTGGCTGAAGTCTCCAAAGGTATCGGCATAGCCATGAAAGGTCTGGAGATTTCGGAGATCAAAGAGGAAGATCTACTCCAGTTTAGAGGCTGGTAATGATTGTAGGCGTTTTAGCTCTTCAAGGGGCTGTTCGCGAGCATCTGGAACGCGTCCGTCGGTGCGGAAGCGGCACACTGGCGGTGAAAAAGCTCTCCGATCTCTCTTGTCTCGACGGTCTGATTATCCCCGGCGGAGAAAGTACCACCATCGGCAAACTCCTGATCAAGTACGATTTTATCGAGCCCATCCGGCAACTGTCGGAGGCAGGAATACCAATCTTCGGAACCTGTGCCGGCCTTATTCTTCTGGCCGGAAAAATAACTGAGGGATCCCAACCCCTGCTTGAGCTGATGGATATAGAGGCGAGAAGAAACGCCTTCGGCCGACAACGGGAGAGTTTTGAAACCGACTTATCCATCCCTGATTTAGGCGAGAAGCCTTTTCCAGGCGTTTTTATCCGTGCCCCCTGGATAGAGTCGGTCGGAGACGGGGTTAGGGTTATGGCTGAGTTTAACGGCAAAGCCGTCATGGCGCGGCAGAACTCGCTCCTAGTCGCTTCCTTTCATCCGGAGCTAACCGATGATCTCAGAGTTCATCGGTATTTCCTGGATATGGTGAGGGAGAGTCTAAGTCTGAAGTCTGGAGTCTGATATGTCTGGTCACTCTAAATGGGCTTCCATCAAGCACAAGAAGGCAGCGGAGGATGTAAAGCGCGGAGCCATCTTCAGCAAGCTCATCAGGGCGCTCACCGTTGCTGCCAGAGCGGGTGGTGGAGACCCGAGAGGTAATCCCGCCTTGGCTCAAGCCATCGAGAAGGCCAAGGAATACAACATGCCCGCGGAGAATATCGAAAGAGCCATCAAGAGGGGAACCGGCGAGATCAAGGGAGCGGCCGCCTACGAACAGATAACCTACGAGGGCTATGGCCCAAATGGTGTGGCCGTCGTGGTCGAGACGATGACCGACAACCGAAACAGAGCCGCGTCTGATATGCGCAACATCTTCACTCGCCACGGCGGAAATCTGGGAGCTCAAGGCTCTGTTAACTGGATGTTTGCCAGAAAAGGTGTGATCATAGTGAACAAAGCCACCGGTATCAGCGAGGATGATCTCATCAACGCCGCCATCGAGGGTGGTGCCGAGGACGTAAACGTGGCCGAGGATCACTATGAGATTCTGACCGATCCAGCTGATCTCAGGAAAGTGCGCGACTTTCTGGAAAATACAGGCATTCCGTACGATTCGGCTGAGATAACAATGTTTCCTCAAACCACCGTTAAACTCGATGAAATGGCGGCACGCAAAGTCTTGAAACTTATGGATGCCCTCCATGATCATGAGGATGTACAGGAGGTATACGCCAATTTCGATATCCCCGACAAAATTCTGGAAGAAGTAGCCAAATCCAGTTGACTATGGTAGAATAGGAACAGCTGTTCGCCCAAGGAGACCGCAAGTTATGATTATTCTGGGGATCGATCCTGGAACTTCCAGATGCGGGTACGGAATTGTCCGTGACTCGGGCTCGTCAGGACTTGAGATGCTGAGTTACGGGGTTATCGAGACTAAACCTAAATCTCCCGTCCCGGAATGCCTGCGGGGAATCTTTCAAAAAATCCTGGAAGTAATTGATGAATTTGATCCCGACGCCGTCGCGGTGGAGCAGGTTTTTTACGGAGCCAACACTCAGACCGCCCTTTCGGTCGGTCAGGCGAGGGGAGTGATACTTCTGGCAGCGGCCACGCGTGGCCTTCCCGTCTCGGAATACACGCCTCTTCAGGTCAAACAGGCGGTGGTCGGCTACGGCAGGGCGGAGAAAGCGCAGGTTCAGTATATGGTAAAGGCTCTGCTCAAAATGTCTTCTCTTCCCACTCCAGACGATGCCGCCGATGCCTTAGCGGTGGCTATCTGCCACGCTCACTGTCGGGGAATGCTCAAACTTGTAGGGCAAAAATGATTGCTTCCCTTGAAGGAACACTCAAAGAAAAGTGTGCTGACCACGTGATTGTTGACGTGAGCGGCGTTGGCTACGAAGTCTTTGTTCCGGCTATCTCCTTAAACAAGCTCCCAGGGAAGGGTTCCCGTGTTTCTCTCCAAACGTATCTTTATGTCCGCGAAGGAATAATGCAGCTCTACGGATTCACCTCGGCGGAGGAAAAGGATCTTTTCGAGAAGTTTATCTCTATCCCGGGGATTGGTCCGAAACTCGCCCTTTCCATTTTGTCCGTTTTTTCGGTTCCCTCCATTAAAAAAGCGGTCATTTCCTCTGATGTGGATGCCATCACTGCTATCCCGGGAATCGGAAAAAAGGGCGCCCAACGGGTGATTCTCGAACTTAAAGAGAAGCTTGCTCTGCCTGAATTTGAGGCGGCGGCGTCTGCGGCCTCCGGAGACGAGGCCAGGATGGTCTACTCAGAAGTCAAACACGCCCTGATTGGCCTGGGCTACACACCGGCGGAGGCAACAAAGGCCCTGGATGGATTCCAGGCCGCCGATGGAGAAGCGCCGAAGGTTGAAGACCTGTTAAAATACGCTCTAAAGAACCTGGCCCAAATCTAAAAGGCATCCCCCTTGAGGGGAGCATAAGTTTTTCCCCTCCCTGGAGGCCTGCCTGTCGGCAGACAGGGGAGGGTGGCGAGGATCTTGTAGCGGCCGACCTTTAGGTCGGCTACGAGGGAAAGAGCAAAAATGGAAGAGAGAATTCTATCACCTGAGATTACACCCGAAGAGCGGGAACTGGACAAGACCCTTCGGCCCCGCCAGATGAAAGACTTCATCGGCCAGGGCAGCGTCAAGGAGCATCTGACCGTTCTAATCTCCGCAGCCAGGAATCGGAACGAGGTCCTTGACCATGTGCTGCTTTCCGGTCCTCCGGGTCTGGGCAAAACGACGCTGGCCGGAATCATCGCCAACGAACTTCAGGTCAACACCAAAGCCACTTCCGGCCCGGCTCTCGAGAGGGCGGGGGACGTCGCTGCCATCTTAAGCAATCTCGAACAGGGAGACGTCCTTTTCATCGACGAAATCCATCGCCTCAATCGGCCTGTCGAAGAGGTCTTGTATCCGGCCATGGAGGATTTCAAGATCGACATCGTCGTCGGCAAGGGGCCGGGAGCCCGCTCGCTGCGTCTCGACATCCCCCGATTTACGCTGGTGGGCGCGACAACGCGCACCGGCCTGATCACTTCCCCCTTAAGAGACAGATTCGGTATGACCGCTCGTCTGGACTACTATGTCGAGGACGAACTCTACGCCATCGTTGAGAGATCGGCTTCCATTTTGCAGGTGGATATAGATGACGAGGGCGCTCGTGAGATCGCCCGCAGAGCACGAGGAACTCCACGGGTGGCCAACCGTCTGCTAAAAAGGGTTCGCGACTACGCCGAGGTCAAAAGCGACGGGACTGTGAACGGCGCTCTTGCTTGCCAGGCTCTGTCGTTTTTTGAAGTAGACGACAAGGGTCTCGACAAGCTCGATCAGAAGATTCTCCACACGCTGATCGAGAAGTTTAGCGGCAAGCCGGTCGGTCTGAATACGCTGGCTGATGCGGTGGGGGAAGAACCTCAGACCATCGAAGACGTTTACGAACCGTACCTTCTTCAACTGGGATTTCTGCAACGGACTCCGCGGGGTCGGGTGGCCACGGAGAGAGCTTATGCTCATCTTGGCCTTGCCCAACCCACCGAAAACCAACTCTTCTAAGAACATTACTGTCATTGCGAGCCTGCCTGCCGGCAGGCAGGGAGCGAAGCGACGTGGCAATCTCACAAAAAATGAATAATTTTACCTTAGTAATGTTTCTATTCAGGGATTGGGATACGCCGCCGCTGGGTTTCACCCGCAAAAGGCTCATCCTGGCCCTGGCCCGGGAATTCAAAAAGGAGAGTGTTCCCATTCTCTGTCTTGACAGACCAGTTTGCCCCCTGGTCGGGCTTCTCCGTCAGCGTAAAAAGCTGTGGGAGAAACTCACCGGACGTCGCGGACTCAAACAGCTCTCACCGAATCTGTTCCTCTTCACTCCCTGGGTAATTCTCCATGAGAAGTTAGCTGTCCGTTTTACGCCAGCTGCAAAGATGAATCGTTTTCTTGTCAGAAGGCAGGTCAGGAACAGACTACGGAGGCTTGGTGCGAGCTCGAGGGTGGTTTCCTGGGTGTTCCACCCTTACCAGCGAGACATGATCGGAGCGCTGGGTGAGGATTTCAAGATATACGAGTGCTACGACGACTACACCGCGCCCAATTATGTCACACCCGACAAAATTCCCTGGGTTAAGCAACTTGAAGAGCAAGTTCTTGCCAGGGTTGATCTGGTTTTTACCACCTCACAAGCTCTTTATGACATGTGTAAGAGAAAAAACGGTAATACCCATCTGGTTCCCAACGGAGTGGATTATGAATTGTTTTCACAGGCATCCGGTGACATGCCTCTTCCGGCAAGATTAAGAAGCGTTAAGCCGCCCCGCATTGGATTCCTGGGCAAAATCAATCTCAAGCTCGACTTCGAACTGATCTGCTTCCTGGCGTCCTCCCGTCCTGACTGGAATTTTGTCTTCCTCGGGCCGAACGAATACGATCAGGAAGGCGTCACAGAGAGACGCGTTGAAGAGGTGAAAACCTTAAAGAACATCCACCTTATGGGCGTGGTGCCTTATGAAGACATCCCGGCCTACATGGCCAGATTTGATGCCTGTTTCATCCCATACGTCAGAAGCGAACTGACCCACGCCATCTACCCTCTAAAACTCAACGAGTATCTGGCCACCGGCAAGCCGGTTATTACCACGAATTTTGCTGATCTCTCCGAGTTAAGAGACGTCATTACCATAGCCGAGGGAAAGGAAGCCTTATTCTTCGAGCGAGCGCAGCGAGTCGAGAAGGCAATTGAAGAATCATTAAAGGAGCGGAATGACGACAGGTCAAGGAGAGCTCAGGAAATCGCGCGCAAGAACTCCTGGGACAATCGCGCCACCCTCATCCACCAGACAATAAAACAAAATCTCACCCGCTAATTTCAACCCCATGTCATTGCGGGCCCCACCAAAGACAGCGTACTGTGCGGACCTAAAGGTCCGCCTCTACAAAACCCTGTAGAGGTCGACCTGTAGGTCGACTCTATTCTATGAGACTAATGTCAATACGTTTATGCCTGGCACTATCTGTCATTGCGAGCCCCGCAGACAGCGAACTGTCATTGCGAGCCCGAAGGGCGTGGCAATCTCACCAATAAGAAATTTTTATTTGATTTATATAATAATTTAATATATAATGGTGGCAATGATGAAACCCAAAATCGCCGTCTGTACTCATATGATTCCTTCGATTGAAGAGGTTGCTGCCCTCGCCCAAGAGAACGGCAGTCTGGCCATCGACTATTCCCTCGAGTCACAAAAACTTGACGCAGTGGAAACAGATATAGAGCGGCTCCACGAACTGACCAGGGGAAGTGATCTTGAGATCCGCTATCACTGCTTTTTCGGAGACGTTGAGATAGGCCACACCAATGCCGATCACGGCGACATGGCCCTTACCAGGATAAAAGAAGCCATAGACGGCGTTCAGAGGTTTGGCGGCCGATATGTCACCCTCCACGTCGGTTTGAACTCCAGGGTTCACGGCGAACTCGACTGGGAAAACGCTCTCAAGAATCTGCGGG